>CALKJE010000451.1 GCA_937995675.1 uncultured Saprospiraceae bacterium | reverse complement strand
TTTGAAATAGGTGGCATAATTTTTTCAAGGGATATGTTATTATTAGTTAAATTAAACTCCCGAGCATGAATTTCACTTCTCTTAACAGACGCAATTTTTCGGCTTTTGCCTGTATGTTGGTTGCTATATCTTTCTTTATGGTATCATTTACGCCTATTTCTGTGGTTTATACTTCTTTATTGAAAGGAGAAAAGACGCCAGAAGGGAATAAATTGACTTGGACGACTTCCAGTGAGATTGATTGTTCCTTATTTATGATTGAGAAATCTCGTGATGGAATTAATTATTCTACTTTAGCGACCTTACCTGCGACTAACTCTGATGAGAACAGTCGAGAATATCATTATTTTGATAAGCAGGAAAAAGGGATGAGAGTTTTCTATCGTTTAGTTAATGTAGAAGACAATGGAACAGGAAGCTTTACCCACGAAGTGGTGCTAAGTGAAAAAGGAGAAAACGCTAAGTTCTTTATGAATCAAGTTGCTGCTTCTGCTACGCACGAAGACTACCGTGCAAAAGTTGATTGTAAAACAAATGGCGCTTTTTCTTATCGAGTAATGACCAATATGGGAGACTTGATGATTAAAGGAGAGACGGCTGTTACAAAAGGTATCAATGAAATTTCAATTCCTACTAGTGAGTTACCAGTTGGTACATATCAGTTGGCATTGAAACTACAGAATGATATCGAAGTATTTAAAATCAAAAAGCTAAGTTCTCCTGCTTTCCCAGAAACGAATTTTGTACAAAAAAATTAAGAAGTTAGTTTTAACTGACTGCAAAACGAAAAAATATTAGTGGTTTTTAAAGAGTCAAAGTGCATGATTAATTTCACGCACTTTGACCTTTTTTTATAAAGATTTCAAGAGCAAGCGCAATTTCAATTTCAAAAGCAAACACTTCAATCGCGCGATAGAAGAAAGCAAGAAGCAAGAGAGTTCAACCTTTCCTATAAAAGGGAAATTGTTCTTATGCAGTTTTCGAGGAATATTTTCGGACTGATCCCAGAGGGATCACAGTATGTTAGCCGAGATTCGAGGCCCGCATATGATCGATCCCAGAGGGATCGCAGTATTTTTTGATGAGAAGCTTAGTAAAATAATTCACAAATTTATTTCCAACTCCTAATTCGCATCATTATCCATTCGTTTCTTCTGCCCAAATCTTAGCAATCTCTACAATCATTTCCGCAGATTTTTCCATGTCTTGTACCGAAGTATATTCTTCTTTTCCATGAAAGGCATATTCACCTGCAAAAATATTAGGACAAGGCAGTCCCATAAAAGACAATCTCGAACCATCTGTTCCTCCTCGGATGCTAGAAGGAATGGGCGTTAGACCAATTCGCTCAATCGCTTTTGCGGCATTAGCGACCACTTGTGGATGTAGATCTAGGACTTCTTTCATGTTTCTATACTGTTCCGTAATGGTCAGCTTCGCAGTTGAATTTGGATAATCAACCATCACTTCATCTATGATTTTTTGAAGCAGATCTTCATGCTTTTTTAAATTAGCGGTAACGAAATCTCGCACGATAAAAGTAATGGTGGCTTTTTCTAACATACCACTGATTGAAGTTGGATGAAGAAAGCCTTCTTTACCCGAAGTAGATTCAGGAGATAAGCGATCCTTTGGCAAACGATCGATAATCGCTGCCGCAATTTTCATGGCATGTTCCATTTTACCTTTGGCAAAACCAGGATGAATACTAACCCCTTGGATTTCGATTTTTGCTCCATCGGCACTAAACGTTTCATTCTCTAAAGAACCGACTGCTTCACCATCTACGGTGTAACCAAAATCTGCCCCTAGTTTTTCCATGTCTACCTTTTGTACTCCTCGACCAATTTCTTCATCCGGTGTAAAAAGCAAACGTATTTTTCCATGTTGGATTTCTGGATGCGCCATCAGATGATTGGCGGCGTCCATAATAGCGGCTAGACCTGATTTATTGTCGGCACCAAGTAAAGTGGTACCACTCGCGGTGATTAAATCTTTTCCGATTTGATCCTTTAGTGCTGGTCGTTTTTTTATACTGATGACAATTTCTGGATCGTCGGGTAGGGCGATATCACTACCATCCCAATTTTCGTGGACAATCGGTCGAACATTCGTCCCTGTACAATCCGGTGCGGTATCCATATGAGAACAAAAGCAAATAACCGGTACGTCTTTTTTATTTGTCGTGGCTGGTATGGTGGCGTATACATATCCCCATTCGTCGAGGTGTGCATCGGTGATGCCCATTGCTAGTAGTTCTTCCACGAGGACTTTTCCTAGATTTTTTTGTTTGGGAGTAGAAGGGATAGAGTCTGAGCTAGCATCCGATTGGGTATCAATTTTTACATAACGTAAAAAACGGTCTTTAACAGTGTGGTTAATAGAAGTCATAGAAGTATTTGAAATAGAGTTTTAAAATATTTTGGTATTAAAAAGATAGGCAGCAATCTCTATTAGAAATTGCTGCCCATTTGGTTTAGGTTTTTTTTTATTAAACAATTATTTTTTGTAGTAATCCTAGAAATCCATTTCGTCCTTCGTTGGCTGAACGGATCGCATCTTGGTGGAGCATAAATAATTCTTTTTCAGATTCTTTCATTCCTGCTTTGACGAAGTTAATGGTATCGTGATCAAAGTGAATTTGGGTATGCGCAATTAGATCAATTTCTCCATCTGCCGTTCCTTTTATTTTCTTTAGAATATCTTCTGTCTTTAGAAATTTCTTGCTACTGTTATCCATAATATGCTTTACTTGACCAGAGAGGGTGGTTACCTCCAAAGTCGTAAAATCAAGTGCAGCATTTTTTAGTTTAGAAGCTAGACCTTTTTTGATATTTTTTAATTCATTATCTAATGCATCAGCCATGATCGTTTGGTTTATAAGGTTTAAAATTAAATCTGTTTTAAAACAAAGTTCTAAGTAAAACATCCGAAAGATAGTACAATCATTGCTTAAATACAAAAAATATTATTTTTACCTTAAAGTTGAATACACAGTGTATTGAACTTCTAGATGAAAACTAATCTTCTTTGATATCGTTATAATGATGATCAGTAACCACACAATCTTTTTCTATGTCAGCTGCTACTATAAATATTCCAGATGCTACACAACCTCGTATTGTAATTGTAGGAGGTGGATTTGCTGGGCTTAATCTGGCCGATAAGATGTCAAAGATGAATTATCAAGTGGTTTTGATTGATAAAAATAATTTTCATCAGTTTCAACCTTTATTTTATCAAGTAGCCATGGCAGGATTAGAGCCTTCCTCTATTCTATTTCCGCTACGGAAGTTATTTCAAAAAAGGAAAAATGTCTTCATTCGGGTAACAACTGTTACCAAAGTAGATACCAATAAAAAGCGGGTTCATACCTTATTGGGCGGATTGGATTATGACCATTTGGTGATTGCCATTGGTGCAGACACTAATTTTTTCGGTAATGAACAAATTGCTCGAAAAGCCTTCCCAATGAAAACAGTAGGGGAGGCACTAACGCTCAGAAATCAAATTCTGTATGATTATGAGCGAGCCATTACCACCACAGACTACGAAGAACGACAAGGATTAATCGATATCGTTATTGTGGGAGGTGGACCGACCGGTGTTGAAGTAGCAGGAGCTTTGGCAGAAATGAAAAAATATATTCTACCCAAAGATTATACAGAATTAAATTGTGAAGAAATAGACATTTATCTAGTGCAAGGAGGAGATTGTTTGCTAAAAGGAATGTCTCCAGAGGCTTCGCAAAAGGCAGAAGATTTTCTAAAGAGTTTGGGGGTGATTATCAAACTAAACTCTCGGGTAGAAGATTTTGATGGAAAATATGTTCATATCAAAGGTGGTGAAAAAATCCAAGCAAATAAAGTTATCTGGGCAGCAGGAATTAAAGGAAATACGATCAAAGGATTGCCGGAAGATAGTATCGTTTGGGGAAAAAGAATTCAAGTAGATAGAGAGAATAGAGTAGCGGGACTAGAAGAGGTCTATGCGGTTGGTGATATCGCTTATATGGAGGAACCAGCCTACCCAAAAGGACATCCTCAAGTAGCTCAAGTAGCCATTCAACAGGCAAAAAATCTAGCAAATAATTTTAAACTAAAGAGCAAAGGAAAACCTGCTAAGCCTTTTGAATATAATAATCTTGGATCGATGGCCACCATTGGAAGAAATCGTGCAGTTGTAGACCTACCACGATTTAAATTTCAAGGATTTTTCGCTTGGGTCGTTTGGTTATTCGTCCACTTATTTTCTTTGATAGGTATGAAAAACAGACTCTTTGTTTTTATTAACTGGGTTTGGAATTATTTTACTTACGACCAATCATTAAGGCTAATTATCCGCCCTAAAAATAGAAATCTTAAAGAAAAGGCTGCAAAAGAGCACTAGCACGACACTTAACGGAGAAGGATCAACAGCGTTTGGAAAATTCATAAAAGGTCGGTATATTTAACTGGTTTACGTTTTTTATATGAGATATTTTTAGGACCATTGAATCTGAACATTCTCCTTATTCTTTGCGTTCACCATGCGATTACTCCCAAATAATTACTGCACAAATATACATTTCACCTCTATTTTGTAATAATGTATTTTTTTAAGTAAACGCTGAATCATGAACATATTTTTGAAAAAAGCCTTACTACTGCTACTTACAGTAGGATTCTTCTCGCAGTTAATGGCACAAAAAAAATTGGCCCTAGCCAATGAATGTTTTAATGTTAAAGCCTATTATCTGGCCAGTCGGTATTATCAAGATTTTTTTGATAAACGGACCGATGATTGTCATCCCGATCAAGTCAAACTGGCTCAATCACTAGCAGCTACCCAGCAACTAGCAAGAGCAAAAGCTACCTTTGAAACTTATATGAACTGTCAAGGAGTAAGTCCAGCTGATGATATCGCCTATGGCAAATTCTTAATGGATATAAAGGCATATAAGAAAGCCATTCCTTATTTTGAGCGAGCCATGAATACAGAACCTCAACTAGCTCGTCACTATCTACTGGTTTGTCAAACTGCGTTGCCGAAACAACAAGAATCGACGACTACTGTTTTGATTAAGCAAGAAATTAAACCCTCAGAAGCGATCCTGGTAAAAGAGAATAGAGCTACCATTAATCGTGTGGAAACATCTCCTATAACCGTTTCTACGGAGAAGAATCAAACAAATGAAACCGTAGGAGATACAAAATTTTACGAATCATCTCCACCGATCAGGACGAATCTAAGTCCAGAAACGTCAAAGACGACCGACAAACCGTCTACTCCCTTAGTAGCAGAAAAGAAGTTTTCTCCCTATGGCGTCCGTCTTGGAACTTACAAACCTTCGGGAATCCCAGATTTATCGTCTGTAGAAGGCTATGGTCGTATTGAACAAAGAAAGTGGAATGGAAAAGTTATTTTCTTTTTAGTAGATTTTCCTAATAGAGTCGAAGCTGAGGCGACCGTAAAATTAGCAGTTCAAAAGAACTTTCGTTCTGCAACCTTAGTAAAAAAGCTAGCAAGCGGTCGTATGAAAAGTGTTCGATAGTAAAAGTCAGTTAATAGATAAGACTGCCAATATCTTCTACACTACCTAAAAGCCTCTATAAACTGAAAAAAGCGTAAGAAGTCTCACTTCTTACGCTTTTTTTTCTAGTAGTATAGTATCAGTAAATAATTAAGCAGGTTTAACTGCTCTAGTCATCTCTCTTTTACCTGGAGGGCCTTCAAGTGTTTCCACTGTAAACCCAATTGCTTTTAAACCTCGTTTAACGGTTCCTTTCGCACAGTAAGTAACCATAATGCCACCAGGAGCCATTAGATCGAAAATTTGCTGAAAAACAGCTTCAGTCCATAATTCTGGTTGAGCATTTGGTGCAAAAGCATCAAAATATACTAAATCGAATTTTTCTTCAGTAGAAAAGTCTTCTAACGTCGTTTTTAACTTAGTAAGGGTGAATTTTTCGTCAAATGTGATGGGAGTTTCCCATGCTTCGTTGTGAATCTTTAGGAAAGATGCTTGATTGATATTGTTATCGCTTTGTTCTGCTACCGCAGGATAGTTTAGCGATTGTGCCATCTCCTCAGAGATGGGATAGGGTTCAATACCTGTGAAGTTGATGGTTTTGCCGAGATTTTGATTCTCTAACAGGGTAAGCCAGGCGTTGAGCCCAGTACCTAAACCAACTTCTAAGATGTTGATGGTTTCTTTTTTGTTCAATGCCTTAAGACCAGCATTAATAAAAACGTGCAAACTCTCTTTAAGGGCACCGTGTCGGGAATGATAACTCTCGTTAAATTGTTCTGAGATTATAGAATGAGAACCATCGTCCGTGAGGTACACCCCATGTGTTTGGATGTCCATGATTTTTAGCCTTTTTTAAATGTACAGTGTAAATAAACACCCCTTCTCCCAAAAAAAGTTTAGTCGGGGTAAAAGTTAAATGTTTAAGTGTCTTTCAAAGTGGTCTTTTAGTTAGCAAAGCTTTTGGGCTTACTCAAAAAGGAGTTGTGTGGGTGTTTGTTGGTGTTGTTGAGT
>CALKJE010000450.1 GCA_937995675.1 uncultured Saprospiraceae bacterium | reverse complement strand
ACTAAACCAGGACATACTGCCAACGTAGAATTTGCTAAGATCCTGAAAACAAGATGGAAGGAGCAAAGAAAACTCCGGGGAAAACCCAAATACGATCCGGATGCGGAACCGTTGTACACGGTACAGGATATTCAGAAATACATTCCCCACCGTCATCCATTTGTACTGGTAGATAAAATCATTGAACTTTCGGAACAACACGTGGTAGGGATTAAAAACGTAACGTTTAACGAAAGTTTTTTTCAGGGACATTTTCCGGATAATCCCGTTTTTCCCGGAGTCCTGCAGATGGAGGCACTGGCACAGACGGGGGGCATCCTGGCTCTCTTTAACGTAGAAGATCCGACAAAATGGGATACGTATTTTTTGAAAATTGATAATTGTAAATTTAAAAATAAAGTAGTACCGGGCGACACAATGATTCTTAAACTGGAATTGTTGACCCCTATCCGCAGAGGAATTGTGCACATGCAAGGTACGACGTACGTCGGAAATAAAATTGTTTCTGAAGGTGAATTAACTGCTCAAATTATTAGAAAAAAAGAAGATGAATAGCGGACTTAGGCATATACACCCAGACGCTCAAATCGGGCAAAACGTAAAAATTGGACCCTTCGTAACGATCGAAGCAGATGTGGTCATTGGAGACAACTGTGAAATCGGTCCCAATGTTTGTATCCTCAATGGTACCCGAATGGGAAATAATTGTCAAGTATTTCCTGGAGCAATACTAGGTTCTATCCCTCAAGATCTTAAATTCAGAGACGAAGATTCTAAACTAATTATCGGTAATAACGTCATCATCCGAGAATACTGTACACTCAATCGAGGTACGGCTTCTAACCTTGAAACACGAATTGGTGATCATTGTCTAATTATGGCCTATGTGCACGTCGCGCATGACTGTGTGATTGGTGAGCGTTGTATTCTTGCTAATTGTGTAAACCTTGCCGGACACATTACCATCGGTGATAAATCCATCGTGGGAGGACTTTGTGCGGTTCATCAATTTGTGAAAATTGGAACGCATGTGATGGTCGGTGGTGGATCATTGGTACGAAAAGATATTCCGCCATTTATCAAAGCAGCACGGGAACCGCTTTCTTACGTTGGGGTTAATTCGATTGGACTACGAAGGCATAAATTTAGCAACGACCAAATACACGATATTCAGGCTGTCTACCGGACTTTATACATGAAAGGTTATAACACCAGCCAGGCCGTTGAAAAAATCATGGCCAGTCCTCATTCTACTCCAGAACGAGAAATGATTATTTCTTTTATTAAAGAAGCTGACCGAGGTATCATCGGCCTTCGACACGTAAACGGCAATCGCGCAAATGGAAATCGAACTGCGTGAAGTCGCTAAGCGGTATCGCTTTGAATGGATATTTAGAAATATCAATTACCACTTTCAATCCCAACATCGTTACGCGATCTTAGGCAACAACGGTACGGGAAAATCTACTTTCCTTAAAATTCTTTCAGGACACCTCACGCCTTCTAAAGGTAAAATATCCTTTACCCATAACGGAAATGTTTTAGACATCGAACAGGTCTATCAACAGGTAGCTTACGCAGCTCCTTATATTGATTTGATTGAAGAATTTACCCTCAAAGAAGCAATTGATTTTCATCAAAAATTTAAACCACTGCAAGATGGTCTGAATACTGATGAACTGATTCGTTTGCTCGATTTTCAAAAATCAATAGACAAAGAAGTAAAGTTCTTTTCTAGTGGTATGAAACAACGACTTAAATTGGCCTTAGCTATTGGTAGTAAAACAGCCATGCTCTTACTCGATGAGCCAACCACTAATTTGGATCAACAAGGAATGGATTGGTACCAAGAATTATTAGATAATTATTCCAATAATCGACTGTTGATTATTGCGTCTAACGTCAAAGCAGACTACCAACGTTGCGATCATTTTGTAAATATTATGGATTATAAAAAATGAACGAAAACGCAGATTGGATACAAGACTGGAAAACCCAAGAAAAGGGACGTCGTAAGGAATATAAAAAACTAGTAGGGCAGCTTAAAAGGAAGCCTGCCAAGGTGCTAACCGAACTAGCAGATGATGTACATTATAATACGTTTGAAAAATACGATTGTCTAGATTGTGCCAACTGTTGCACCAGTATTCCTCCTCAATTAAACCGCACAGATGTTAACCGAATTTCTAAACACTTAGGAATGAAATCAGCAGATTTTCGAGATCAATATACGCGGCAAGATGAAGACGGAGACACCGTAATGAAATCAACCCCTTGTCCTTTTTTAAATAAAGATCATACTTGTCAGGTCTACGAAAACCGACCTCGCGCCTGCCGCGAATATCCACATACGCACGCAGCCCAGTTTGCACAACAACTGAATCTACACCTTGTCAATGCCAGACATTGTCCAGCGGTATTTCATATCTTAGAACGATTTGGCGAGTTACTAAAGGCAGGGATTTAGGTGGTATAAAATAACTTGGATCACTTCCTTGGAGACTGTTGATTTAAAGTGTGTCAGCGGGTTGGGCTTCCTTTAGGATCGAGGTGCGTGCTGGCAAAATGACACACTTGGTGTTCAGATCACTTTGTTGGGTTAGCTTTGCGTAATAAGTGACTGATTAACCAATTAACAAGTATAAAGTTGAATATACATTAGAAGTGAATTAAACT
>CALKJE010000449.1 GCA_937995675.1 uncultured Saprospiraceae bacterium | reverse complement strand
GTGGCCCGGTCATACGACCAGATTATATGTAAGAGCTTCTCTAAACTTCCATTAATTGGCTACAATTGACAAGTTTTACTCTGCATTTCGTTAAAAAGCCTTTGTGCCACTGGCACAAGCTCACGCAGGATGCTAAGGCATCGCCTACGTTTTTTGTCTCATTCAGAACAAAATTTTCTCAATTTCGCACAATCATGAAAATTTGGACAAGCTCCAAGAAGCTATTAATAATTTTTAATGATCATCTTTTGTGTTTGCAGCCACAAAGGGTGAGTCTTTATTAAAAACTTCAATTCAACAGGATTATAATTGTTTTTTAGGGAAGTTATTAAACAACAACTTCAAGAACAATAATAAAACTCAAGACAATACATCTTAGAGCTTTGAAATTCGGTACTTGGTACTCCAAATGGAGCTTTAGATCAGGTTTCGGGAATAAAAACTATGCGTTTTTAGCAGATCAATGCCATTGATTGCATAATTGTAGGTAGGTTATATTTTGCTTCTTGTGAAAGTCTGTTAGAAGAAAAGTGGATTGCATTGTTAAATGCGGTGCACAAATATAAAAAACACAAATTTAAAAATACGAGTTTTGACTAAATATTTACAAATATTTTTAATTAAAATGTATTTATTAGGAATGAAACTTAAATAAGTTAGCCCAAGTGGGAAAATATTCTAGGTTTAGTCGAGGCATTTTTTGAAGGCATCCTTGTTGGCTGACTGATAAAAATAACGAAGACTAAGCCTAGAAGATGCACCCAATTGGATCAAGTTATTTATTTTTCGTTCCTTATCTTTTTTGTGTCTTTACAAGTTCTTGTTTTCTAATAGAATCGAAAACAGATAGTGGATTAACTTCAGGCTTTAAGAGCTCTGATAATTGTAGAATACGGGATTCTTTGGTGATTGTTCCGTTATTTTCTATTGCATTTAAATTGCAGAAAATACTTTGTGAATTGATATGGCCTTCATTTCGCAGAGTACCATGGTTGATAAGCTTGCCCAAATTGCTCAGGGTTCCCTTTTTTTCAATTTTTAAGATGCCATGATTTTGCATCAATCCGTATTTAGTTATTTCTGTCGATCCTTCATTAGAAATAATTCCTTCATTTTTAACCGTAAAATTGATTTTACAATCATCATTGATTTGAGGAAAATGGTTTCCTTTTGGGACACGAGGAATAAATGCGTGGAGATAACGAAAAGGTAATCCGTTCGACCAATTAGCTGGTTCGTGCCAATTATGATCTTTATTTCCAGTCCATTCCGTATATTTAAGGGTAGAATTTACCTTAAGGTGATCATTTGACATCTGACTTTTATTAAAGATCTTTCTTTTTATTACATTTATAGAGGTATATAAAAATGCTAATTGACCCATAATGGTGAATTTTTTAATAATGTAGCTTTAATAGCTTCGATAATGGAATAGAGGCGTACCTTTTTTCTTAATCAATTATTATGCTAATCTTCTAAAATACAGCCTCATGGAAAAGAAGTATCACCCGATTAACTGTAATTATTACGATGAATTGGTCTTATTAGTTATGAGAAAGAAACACTGTGAAATTATCTATCTAAATGAAGCTAATGAACAGATAACCGAACTGGCAATGATTACAGATGTTTTTACGAAAGAAAAAGCGGAGTATATCAAATTATCCAATAACCAAATTATCCGATTAGATCGTCTGATCTCTGCGGATGGAAAAGAAAACAAACTATCTTGCTCTTGAGATTTATTTTAACTATGAAAAAATATTGGCTCTATATATTTTTGTTGCTTGTTGCAAATATGTCTGCTCAAGAAACTCCTAGCGATTTGCTCTCTTTTGATCGATTGGGGCAAAGCGATGTCAAAATCCATCCTGCTGGAGAAAATGACCAACGAGTATTATCTGCCAGTCGAACCTTACAATCTGTCGATGAATTACCTTTCACGATTTATGTAGTTACCCGAGAAGAAATTTTTAAAAATAATCACACTACGCTAGTGGATGTCCTCAAAACGGTTCCAGGGATTAGAGTTTCTCAACCAGGCTCCGGTTTAGAAGGAGAGACTTTTGTGATGCGAGGCCTATTAGGGAATGGTTATACCAAAATCTTGATAAATGATTTACCAGTCAAACCTTTCGTAGTTAGTGGAATGCCTATCGGTGCTCAGCTTCCCATCAAACAGGCAGAGCGGATTGAAATTATTTTTGGACCCGGAGCTTCGATCTATGGAGCCGATGCTTCTGCAGGTGTTATCAATATAATTACCTCGCAAACAGAACGTCCTATTTATGCGCAGGCTGACTTAGCCATTGGTAGTAATCAGTACAATCATTTAAGTGTGATGTTCGGTGGAAAAATAGGAAAGGGTAAAAGAGTTTTAAAATTTTCAGTTTCTGGAAGTACAACAGAATTCGATACTCGAAATATAAACTATGATCAGGATGTACTCTATAACCCGTTTAAGTATCGACAAAATCGAAGTGATACTAGTTATCTTGATAACCCTAATTATTCAGGAAATATAGATCAAACTATTGTAAATGATCTACCACATCTCAGTAAGTCATTAAATGTTCAACTTAAGTATCGTGCGTTCAATCTTTCGTTTAGTAAAATGTATCGTCGGGATCATAGTGCACTTGGCTTAAATCCATTGGCGGTGTCTTACGCAGATCCTTCTACCTTTACAGGTGAAACGATCAACACCTTTAATATTGGCTTTAGCAAAAAGAAACCCAAATGGGGGATGAATACCAATATTAATTATATCGGGTATAAAATGGACAATAATTCTTCTACTATTTATGTAGATAATGGTTTGTCTAAAGTGTTGAAGTTTTATGTAAATACTATTTATAGTGGAGCACCAGATATTAGAGATACGATCAATACCGAAAATTTTGATACTTACTTTTCTGGTCGTCGATATCAGTATGCATCTTCTAATGATGTTCGACTAGAGCAATTGGTAAATATTCGACCGATTAAGAATCTTGAGGTAATCATGGGGGCAAACTTGGCATTAAGCTTTTACCAACCACTTATAAATTATCGTGAAAACCCCAATGGAACCAATTCATTGACAGGTTTTACAGGAGATTTTATAGGTCCTATCTTTGTAGAGGATAATCTTAGTGGAAGTATAGGACTTTTTACACAGTTGTATCTGACTTTAAAAAAAATAAATATTATTGCGGGGATTCGTTATGATTCTTTTAGTAATTTTGGAAAGACGGTTAATCCACGAATTGGGATGCTTTACAAGATTAGTTCTAGTCTTTCTGCTTATGGTTCTTTGGCGACTGCTTTTCGTGCACCTTCTCCTTTTTATGGTGCCAATACTTATTTGGTAGAATCTACTGATTTTACGAATTTTATCACCAATCCATTACCCATTCTTCCAGAAGAAACAGAGTCTGCAGATTTTGGGTTGCGTTTTCGGATAAGTAAAAAAGCCAAACTAGATTTTAATTTTTTTGTTAATCGTACTAATAATGTTATCTCTCCTTTTTCAAGTTTAGATTTTTCTAATCCACAACAAATTCGCGCCTTGATTGGATATGCAAATGATGATGCATCTGAATCATTGCTATATGGTACTCAAATAAACTTTGAGTTAAATGACTTATGGGAAGAAAGAGATTTAAAAATAAGAGGAAATATTAATCTCAGTCGAGGTAGAGAAATCTTACCTTTTGATGGGGGAAGATTAGAAAGTGTCAGAATGCAACCATTATATTCTGGACAAATACATACTTCTTTTCGATTGACAAAACGATTCTATATTCATCTAAATGGCTTATTTGCTGATATTTGGAATAATCGAAATTATATCGATGGGGCTGATCGACAATTTACTTCGGCAGCATATTTTAACCTTGATTTTATGGGAAGATTACAATTAACGAGCAGCTTTAATGCTTTTCTGAAAATTGGTAATCTTTTTAATACTTACTATGGAGGAGTCGGAGCAACTGGAACGTTAGATGATTTGGCTTATAATCCGCAACGATCTAGTACGGTTTGGTTGGGGATGAGTTATAGAATGCAATAAACAAACAATTTGAAACCAATCATTAAATTATTATTTATTTTTTGTTTTTTTGCCGATGTAGCTACGGCACAGGAACCAGAATTTAGTACCTCAGAAAGTACGGCTATTTTTGAATTATTAGACCAGTCTCGTAATCTTGAAGATCCTGACTCCATCCGATCCGTTTTAAAGAATGCTAATAATATTGCCAACTCTATCAATGATAGTTGGGCTATCCAACGTACGTTAGCCGAGCTTTCTTATTTCGAAAAAAAAGAAGGTAATTTACCTACGGCATTAAGGTATGCGTTGCAGGTAATTCGAGAAGGTAATCGAGATCGAGAGGATAATCAGATGATGCATTATGAGATGATGATTCAAATGGGAGACATTTATAAGTTAGAAAATCTCCACGATCAAGCTAAAAGGTATTATCAACAAGCAGTACAAATTATTGGAGATGATTTTGAACTTTCAGAAGGGACTTCTCTTTACGAAAAAATTGCAGAGAATTATTTTTTGACGGGAGAGCCAGATAGTGCAATGGTTTACTTTAGAGATTTGGAAGAATTATATCTAAATAATCAAGAGGATAAAAAGCGATTACAACTTTATCAGCAGATTGTCTCACTTTACAAGGATGCTGGCCTTTTGAATGAAGCACTTTCATACAATGAAAAAATAAAGAAGATTGTTGAAAAAGATAATGATCCAGGCCTTCGTGCTACCGTTGATAATAATATTGGTTATATCCATAGCGCACTTGGAAATCACCAAAAAGCATTAGAATATTTTAAAGAAACAAGAGATCTATGTAGAAAGGAAGCCTACGTAGATCAGGCAGCATTATTAACCAATATCGGGATTACTTATCACAATTTAAAACGGTCTAATAGTGCAATTGATTATTTGAGTCAAGCGAAAAAAGTATTGCGAAAATCAGGCGATCCTAATCAAGAAATGGCCAACTTAGTTTATTCGTTAGCAGTTATTTATCTGAATAGTGATGATATCTACAATGCTAAATTATCTATTGACGAAGCACAAATTCTTGCTAAGAAAAACAATAACCAAAAATTACTAGCTGATATCTATTCTACCGCTGGTAATATTGATGAGAAATTATATGCGTACGAATCTGCACTCGATTATTATCAACGCCACCTTACCCTTCGAGATTCTTTTCTATTGGAAGATCGAAAGCGTCAACAAGATTTACTCCAACAACAATTTTTGCTCAATCGATCAGAAAAGGAAATGAGATTGTTGATGGTTCAGCAGGATATCCAAAAGCTGATGATTAGCCAACTTAATTTAGAGAAAGACAAAATTTCTCTAGAATCTGAAAAACTTCAACTCGAAAATAAAACCAAAGAAAGCGAGCTGATTCGATTACAACAAGAACGCGCACTTCAAGAAGGAGAAATAAAAAATAAAGCTTTAGAAGCAGAACGTACAGAACAGACTTTACGACTCACCGCTCAACGATTAGAAACAGAACAAAAGGAACGAGCACTCAGTGAACTACGTCAAAAAGAAGAACTTGAGAGACTTAAACAACAGAATTTGTCCAGAGAAAATGATGCACTAAAAGAAGCTAAAGTCCTATTAACTAAAGACAAAAAATTATTAACACAAAAACAAGAATTGGATCGCCTTAGTCTAGAAAAAAGACAAGGAGAGTTAGAAACGATTTATGTCTTGTCTGGTATTGGTCTTTTAATTTTACTGATGATTCTGGCAGGTCTTTTTTATTTTCGAAGTGCCAATTTAAAATTAGCTCAACAAAATGAACAGATCGAAAATCAAAAAATTGAAATTGAAGAGAGTCATCAACAAGTAGAAGAAGAGCGGCAAAAGGCGGAAGAAATTCTTCTTAATATATTACCGGTGGAAATTGCTCGGGAACTTAAAGAAACGGGTATCGCGACTCCTCGAAGCTACGAAATGGTGTCTGTTCTTTTTTCAGACTTTAGCGAATTTACTTCTGCTGCTGAAGAAATGGACTCAGACGAATTGATTGAAGAACTCAATATTTGTTTCATGAAATTTGACGAAATCATGGAGCAAAATAATATGGAAAAAATCAAAACTATTGGTGATTCATACATGTGTGCTGGAGGAGTTCCTGTCGCAAATAAAACAAATCCAATTGATGCGATTAATGCCGCTATGGCGATGCAAAAATATATTGGCGAAAGACGAAGTGCTAGAGAAAAAGAAGGTAGAAAATACTGGGGAATGCGTATCGGTATTCACACGGGAGAAGTCATCGCTGGAGTAGTTGGTAAGAAGAAATT
>CALKJE010000448.1 GCA_937995675.1 uncultured Saprospiraceae bacterium | reverse complement strand
TCAAATCTTTTTTCTAAAAACTCCGGGATCGTCGTCAATCCCATACTCAAATATTTGGGAATAAAATAAACAGCCGCAGCAATCAAAGCCAACGCAGAAGTAACTTCCCATGCAATAATGATCGCGCCATTTTTATAGGCAGAGCCATTCATTCCCACTAAATGCTCGGTAGAAATATTAGTCAACAACATCGAACCAGCAATCACAAATCCCGTCAAACTTCGTCCTCCTAAAAAATATCCATCTTTACTATTGAGTTGATCTTTGCGGAGATTCCAAGTAGCATAAGCCGCCACGAAACCGGTAAAAACAAGAAAGGATAGAAATTGTAGCATGTTTTTTTTTGCTAAAGGTAGGGAATAATTAATAATGTTTTAATGAATAATTGATAATGTCGAACTATCGTGTTTCTTTTCTAATGAATAAGGTTTTTAATACTATTCTGTTTACTAGGTTTTCTTAAAAATTAGAGAAACTTTGCTTTTGCTTTTGCTTTTGCACTCGCACTTGCGGTTGCGGTTGTAGTTGTAGTTGTAGTTGTAGTTGTAGTTGTAGTTGTAGTTGCCACAAATAAAAAAAACCAGCTCTTCTGAACTGGTTTCCTTTTTTATTTCAAATAAATAGCTTAGTAATTACACTTCGCTACCATATTGTTTTACGTAGTATTTTTTGTAAGCACCGCTAGTTACATTATCCAACCATTCGCTGTTGCTTAGATACCATTCGGCTGTTTTACGTAAACCTTCCGTCGACTTGATAGTAGGTTCCCAGCCCAATTCGTTCATCAACTTTGACGCATCAATTGCGTAGCGACGATCGTGACCTGGACGGTCTTTTACGTAAGTAATCAATCCGGCACTTGATCCTTCATCACGATCCAATAGATCATCCATGATTTCACAAAGAGCGTGAATTAAATCAATATTTTTCCATTCGTTATTACCACCGATATTATAGGTCTCACCGTTACGACCTTCATGATAAATTTTATCAATCGCAATCGCGTGATCTTCTACCCATAACCAATCACGCGTATATTTTCCATCACCGTAAACAGGTAATGCCTTTTTGTTTTTAATATTATGAATAAACAATGGCAATAATTTTTCAGGGAACTGATAAGGTCCATAATTATTACTACAATTACTCACTACGATTGGCATTCCGTAGGTATGGTGATAAGCACGTACGAGGTGATCAGAACTTGCCTTTGAAGAAGAATATGGAGAACGAGGATCGTAAGAAGTTTCTTCCGTAAAGAATCCAGTCTCTCCTAATGTTCCATAAACCTCATCGGTAGAAACATGGTAAAAACGCTTCCCTTCATAATCGCCCCAAGCTTTACGAGCAGCGTTCAATAAGTTAACCGTTCCAATAATATTAGTTTTGATAAAAGACATCGGATCTTCGATAGAACGATCTACATGAGACTCTGCTGCAAGATGAATGACTCCATCAAAATTGTATTTAGCAAATAGCTCATCTAAAAATTTATCGTCTACGATATCCCCTTTTACGAAAGTATAATTATCCTTATTTTCGACGTCTGTCAAATTTTCAAGATTACCTGCGTACGTCAATAAGTCAAGATTAACAATATGATAATCAGGATATTTATTAACCAAAAGGCGAACTAAATGCGATCCAATAAAACCGGCACCGCCAGTAACTAGAATATGATGCATAATAATTTATTTTTTTATAAAAAAATAAATGTTGAACTGTTGAATTGTTGAAATGTTTAATCTTAATGCGTCAACAAATCTATCTAACGCAAATCAATTCAACAGTTCAACAAATCAACAAATCAACATTTTAAACTAATTAATCGTCTGTGTCGTTGGAACTACTGTCTTGAAGTACTCATAAGTTCTTCTCATTCCTTCTTCTCTAGAAACCTTTGGCTCCCAGTCTAACACTTCTTTTGCACGACTAATGTCTGGTCTTCTTTTCTTAGGATCATCCTGTGGTAGTGGGTGATAAGTCAACGTTGCATCTGGGTTTCCAACCATCGCCATTACTTCTTCCGCAAACTGCGTCATCGTAATCTCATGTGGATTTCCAACATTAACAGGCTGCGTATAATCACTCTTCAATAATCGGTAGATTCCTTCAATTAAATCATCAACATAGCAGAAAGATCGTGTCTGACTACCGTCTCCGAAAATTGTTAAACCTTCTCCACGAATTGCTTGAGAGAAAAATGCTGGCATTACTCGACCATCATCTACTCGCATACGAGGACCATAAGTATTGAAAATACGAACGATACGAGTTTCTACACCATGGAAAGTGTGATAAGCCATCGTAATCGCTTCTTGGAAACGCTTCGCTTCATCATAAACACCACGAGGCCCAATCGGATTTACATTACCCCAATATTCTTCCGTTTGTGGATGTTGTAATGGATCACCATATACTTCAGAAGTAGAAGCAATCAACATTCGAGCGCCTTTTGCTTTTGCAAGTCCTAATAGATTGTGTGTTCCTAATGCACCCACTTTCATGGTTTGAATAGGCATCTTCAGGTAATCAATCGGGCTAGCAGGCGAAGCAAAATGTAGGATATAATCCAAATCACCAGGAACGTGTACGAATTTACTTACATCATGGTGGTGAAACTCAAATTGCTCAAGGGGAAATAGATGTTCAATGTTATCCATGTTACCTGTAATCAGGTTATCCATTCCCACTACGTGGCAACCCTCCTTGATAAAACGGTCACATAGATGTGAACCTAAAAATCCGGCAGCTCCGGTAATTAAAATCTTTTTCATTTTAGATGAATTTATGCTATGAAATTGAAAATTATTAAATGAAGTTGTTTAAGAATCTTCACAAAAGGTGAGGATAAGTGCTTGCTTGTCAAGACGATACAAAATTTGAGGTTCATAGCCAAAGCTATGGTGCCGAAAATTTTGTGAAGTATTGGCAATCAATGACTTAGCCGTAACCATTGTGCCTCATTTTTAAATAACTTCTGTACTTGCTCAAAGATAGTGTATAGCTACCGATTGGGACCATTTTCAGCTTAGACAAGTTGAAAACCTAAGGGTAGTAAACTAAGAATGAGCTATTTACGTAATATGGCGAAAAATAGGCCAGTAATTAGATATTAGGTCATTTGAACAAATAATTAATTATTTCCAGTGATTGTTTACACACTACAAATTTATTACGTTACAAATATTAGGATGTTGCAGGTTGGCTTTTAGGTTCCTAAAAAAGTTAAATTTCTAAGATTTTCTTGGTGCAACAAGGGTCTTCAATGTATCTGTTTGGCCGAATAGGATATTTTCTATGAGCCTTCGCTTTGACACGGCGCAAAAATACCATAAATTTGCTATATGCAAAAGAAAAGCCTTTACCTAATCCTCAGCTTATCGTTTCTATTTATCTGTATTTCAAAT
>CALKJE010000447.1 GCA_937995675.1 uncultured Saprospiraceae bacterium | reverse complement strand
CTAAGCGTTTTGGTTTTGTCATACTGGAAGTATGACGTTCTCAACTTATAAAATGTTACAGAAGCAATAGGATATGGTATATTTTAACTATTAATGCGAATCAGGGGTTGAAAATAAATATTTGAATTAAAGAAACATCATCTTCTAATTGAATTTGGGGTATTTTGCTTCTGGCTTCTGGCTTCTTGCCCTCTTTTATCGCGATAGAAGGGAGCAAGGAGCCAGTAGCAAGCGGCAAGAAGCAAGAAACAGCTTCCAAAGCCCTTTGTTATTTTTAATTAGAAATTCAACTCCTGATTCGCATGGATAATGGATAATGAATAATGAATAATTTAAACCCTATTTTTTAGTTTCTTTTTATTTATGATAAATAGAGGGGACGCTCCGCATTTCGTATTGCGGGGATTTTCTACCAAAAAAATTAAAATGGGACTTTAAAGTGAAGGTTGGACCATCAATCAATATTCGTTATTGGATATTCATTATTGGATATTCACTTACACCTTCCACAGTCTTAATAAAAGGGTTTCGATTAGTAAAAAGAGGAGGGCTGCGATCAAGCACCAACGCCAAAAGCTGACGCCTCTACTGCGGTCACCGATTAAGGGCGTTAGAGAGGCCAATGATTTTGATTCGATGATATTGGCTAGTTCGCCAACGTTGGTAGCCAGCATATCTTCATTCAGGTATCCCAATTCAGATTCTCTACGGTCAAAGTTGAATCCGTAATAGGCCAGTGGATTGGCGGCATCGAGATAGAGTTGATAAAATCCAGCGTCTTTGATTTGGTTGTTGATTCCTAAGACCATGCTTGGTCCGATCGCCTTTTGTTGTGGGATAAACTCTTCTTCTTGTCCTTTTAATTTATAAACCATTTCCGATTCTGTGATCCGGTTTTCGGTTTCTAGGACTTCATCTTTACCGATGGTATAAGCGATTTGTTGGTCTTTGGCGCTTGAAATTGCCATTTTGTATAGCATCGGAATAAAGATCTCTCCGCTACGGACAAGGTTGTTTACGTCTTCGTCCAACGGTGCTGCACAAAGATATAGGTGACCTTTTTCTAAAGAATATTTGCCCAGATAACTTCCACCATCTCGATAAGTCAATAGACGTTCTTCTTGTCGGCTACCAAATTGAGATACTTTATAATTGCCCTGTGTGACGGGAAGTTTGATATTGCGAGAGATATTTTCAAAAACATCTTGGAAGATAAATTCTTCGGTATTAAGAACGGAGACCTCTCGATTCGTCGCTTCGTAGGCTTGTAGTTCATTCGCTTGCACGCTATTGAGAAAGCTACGGTAGCTATCCAGACTAGCATTCGCTCCTGGAAAAACCAATAGGTTACCACCGTTGCGAACATACTGTGCTAATTCCGAACCCAGACCAGAAGAAATCGCCTTTAAATCTTTTAGGATAATTAATTGATTAGCAGCGAGTCCGGCATAGTCAATTTGATTGGCAGACTGGTTTTTGATTTTAAAATAACTCAGCCCTTTGAAAGCTGCGTTTAGATATTTGCTGCCTGCTCCGTCATTGATTACTAGGATATTAATTTCCTTGGCGACGTTATAAGTGAAATAATATTTATCATCAAACTGAACTGGATAATCGGTGATACTAAGTTCAGCTTCTTGCCATCCGGTTCGTAAGATGGTTAGGTTAATACTATCCGTAACGGAAGTATTAGCCGGAATAGAAAGGGTTCCTACGGGTTTGACTTGACCATCTTGTTTGATGGTTAGGCGAATATTATCAGCCGGTTCGTCGCTATGATTTTTCACTTTAACCAGTAAAGTATTGGTTTGGTTGATCATTTGTACAGGCGCTTCAAACCAAGCGGAGTCTAGGCTGATATTTTTTTCTTGAACAGATTGTAAGGGTAATAAATTTAGTTCAAGGGTGGTATCTCGAAAATCTTTTAGATCGGTAATATTTTTTTGAAAATCAGAAATAATATAACTGACCTTGTTTTCGGTGGTAGCGGTATTGAGGGTTTGAATTTGTCTATTTAGCACTTTAGATAAAGGTCGAACTGCTGGACTGATTTTTATTTCATCAATCAATGTCAAGGCATCTTCCTTACTGACCATTCGTTGATGGCGACCTTCAAAATCACTGGTAATAATCTGAAAACGATCTTCTACGGCGTAAGCTTCTACGATCTCTCGTCCTCTTTGGCGTGCTTTTTCTAATAAAGGAACATCCTCACTCAGGGCGCTCATACTGAAAGAATTATCAATATAGATACTAACTGCTTTTTCTCCTTTTTTTACTTCGGTATCTTGTGGTAGAAAAGGTTGAGCAAATGCTAGAATTAAGGCTCCGAAGGCCAATAGTCGCATGAGCAGGGTTAGGAAATTTTTGAGCTTTCGTCGAGCGCTCGTTTCCTCCTTGATCTCTTTAAGAAATTTTACATTGGTAAAATAGACCTTTTTAAATCTACGGAAGTAGAAAAGGTGAATAATGATCGGAATAGCAAGCGCTAAAAGCGCCCACAAGAATTGAGGATAGAGGAATTGCATGGTTGCGAAATTAATCTTTTATCCTCATAGGTTACGGGAAAAAACAAGAAATGTTAAGTTGCCAACGGAATATATATGCTTATCTTAGCATTACCATCTTAATACTGCTAGCGAAAAGTTGGCTGCAACCGGTTCTTTTGTTTCAGAAATTTCTGGTTGAAAGGTATTTGTATCAATTTTAAGGATGGTCCAAAATATTCCACCCCACATAAAAACGGACATAATAAGTCCAAAGAATAGTCCTTTAAAGAATTTTAATTTTTCCATTAAGAATAGAGATTTTCAAATTTAGTAATCGGTTAGAGGGAAAGAGTGAATCTCAGAAAATGCTTAAAGGCAAGTTTATATAAATTCTGTGTAGGCATAAATATACAAATATTAATATGGTATCCGAGTCAAAAATCTTAATTTTAGACGTTTTTTAACAAAAATCAGGGTTAATCTGGAAAAAATCAGGGTATTCCCCCACTATCGAACCAAAAGAATTAATTACTGTTTAAAGTCTGTACGAATCAGAGGTTGAAAAAAAATTGAAATAGTATAATTAACAGAATCATTCTAATTGACATGAATGCTTTTTGCTATTTGCTTCTATCGTCTAGCTGCCATGCCTAGGTAGGAAATCCGGTAGGCAGGTTACCGAGCGAAGCCAATAGCGAAATGCTAATAGCCGTTTTATCACCCATTTTTAGTTTAACTATTGACTCGTATAACCTATTAAATTTTATCAAAGCTCAATATCATCATATCATGTTTAAAACAAGCTCCACTTTTTTATTAAGCTCCTTCTGCTCTATTATTCTATCCTTCCTCATCACTTCAAGTGTTTTTGGACAAACTACGGTTGAAAGCCTTGAACATGATGGTGTTACAAGATCCTATCGACTTCATCTTCCTCCTAATTTCGATCCTCAAGAATCATTGCCGGTGGTGTTTAATCTGCATGGATTTACTTCAAATGCTTTTCAGCAAGAAGCTTATAGTGAAATGAATATGGTGGCGGATTCGGCTCGATTTATTGTTTGTTATCCTGACGGAATAGGTAATGCATGGAATGTAGGATGGAATTTTGGGAGTACAGCTGATGATATTGGTTTTATCAGTGCGATGATCGATGAATTTGCTGAAAATTATAATATAAATACCAATCGAGTATATAGTTGTGGAATGTCTAACGGTGGTTTTATGAGTTATCACCTAGCTTGTAATCTTTCAGACAAGATCGCAGCAGTTGCCTCTGTTACAGGTAGTATGGTACCTGGTAATTTAGGGGACTGTACGCCAGAAATCGCTCGTCCCATTATGGAAATTCATGGTACGGCAGATGCTACGGTTCCTTATGGAGGTGCTGCCAATATTGCTTTGCCTATAGAGGTTGTAGTAAATCACTGGGTCATGGCCAACGATTGTTTATTAGTCACTGATACAACCGACTATCCAGATATTAATACGGGTGATAATTCCACTGCCAGTCGGATTGATTATTCGGATTGTGAAGGAGATAAAATGGTTTCTTTTATTAAGATTTTTAATGGCGGACATACTTGGCCAGGAGCAAGTATTACTTTTATTGGAACGACCAATCAGGATTTTAATGCCAGTAGTACTATTTGGAATTTCTTTAATCGTTTCTCAATAGACGAGACTACAGCGATTGATCCAGAATTCGATGATTTTTCGATGGTGCTCTACCCTAACCCGACTTCTGATTTTTTAAATTTGAAGTTAGCTGAGGGCGAAAGTGGTTTCGGATTTCCGTTGGCTTATAAAATTATTGGAACAGACGGTCAGACTTACCACCGAAACAGGATCAGCCAAAATACTAGTAGTATCGATATACGAGATTTGGCTACCGGTGTTTATTTTATAGTATTAGAAAACCAAAAGCCGCTAAAATTTGTAAAATTTTAACGGCTTAGGATGTTTTTTTTGCTATTGGCTTTTGGCCATTATCTTAATTTCGAGGACGTTGACGTGTTTCTTCATGGATCACTTTGCCTTTTTTAGCTTTCCGCGCCTTGGCTTCCTCTGATTTCTTTTGGTAGAATTCTACTCGTTCTTTTAGTCCAAGATCTTTTTTATTTAATTCTCTGTGATAAGTGGTAATTAGAAAATGTGCCTTGTGTTCAGGGTTAGAAATGCCCATATTTTGAATATAGTGGGACAATCTTGATCCTTCGTACATGCCCCAATTATTACAAATCCACATAATCAGATATAATTTTTTGCCTGCCTCTTCCTCTGTCATCAGTTGGAGCTGCTTTCGGGTTGGCTCGTCCATCAATCGGTTAAGCTGCGCAAAAGCATCATAAAGATCCTTAGGAATATAGACTCCATTGATTCTACTTTTTAAAATCCGCTTTTGGTAAGCCACTTCCGCTGGATCGTCAACAGAAGGAGCTTTTTGGGCTACTACCGTAGAAATCGAAAAACCGAGGGTCATGATTAAAAGGGCAAAAAATTTATGCATTCTAGTTCTATTTTCGTGTAGTTAGCACTTGTTTAAGTGCTGAATCGAAATCCTAACGATTCAAACAACTGCAAATATTGTGACTATTCTGGTAATAAGTCAATATTTAAGACTATTTAACGCATAATTACTAACTTTTTAACGACTTGTAGATTTTCATTATTCATTTTCAGGTAGTAAATACCTTTGGGTAAATCGGATATTTCTATTGGAAAAGTAGAATAAAAATAAGTTTGTAATGGTATCGTTTTAACCACCGAACCTCTTACATCTACTAGTGTCAGTGTTAAAGACGTTGGACTACTCAATTCAAAAGAAACGGTAAATAGATCGCTTGCTGGGTTTGGAAATACACTGATTTGATTATTCAAAATATCTTCTTCCAGTCCAGTAGTAAGATCCGTTACTACAATTTCGATGGTCGTTGCACTTGTACAACCATCTGGGCTAGTGACCGTCAAGATCACAGGGTACGTTCCAAATTCTGTAAATGTATGCATTGGATTAGGCTCTGAACTCATGTTACCATCACCAAAATTCCACAGGTAAGTTGCCCCATCTATTGAAGTATTGGTAAAATCAATTGCTTCATTAATTCCGACGGTATCATTGCTGACGGAAAAATCTGCATTTACAGCACCTGCTCCGTTCACTTCTACGGTCACTGGTATTCGGCCACAAAGTTGTTGGTATTCAATTTCCCAATCAAAGAAATAATAGAAATTATTATTTCCAAAATCATTTCCTTTGATGGATACTACTCCATCTATTGCGTATGGAAAAGTACCTCCAACTAATGCTGTTAAGGTTTGCGGTCCAACAAGTTTAATAAAAAGTCGCTGATCTTCACCAGCTGAGAAATCAAAATCTAAATTAATTCTTTGAGGTCCGGCTTCTAGGTTTTCAAAAATTCTATTTCCGACAAATCCTCTTCTACCATTTTCTGCACGCACGACTAGGTAACCTGTTTCGGGCATATTAATCAAAACAGATTTTAGCGTAAACGGAGAAAACACATCGAATACTAAGCCACCTGTTTCTTGATCTGAAGAAGTTTCTACTACTGTTCCTGTTCCAGGTTCAGGACCAATAGATTTTTGAAGTAATGCATTTACCCAAAATGTTTCAGTAGTATTTAGCACTGGCGTTGTCCAAGGACTGCCGGTTCCGATTGGATTACTGGTCATTTCGTCTGTATACCATTCTACTATTCCAGGCTCATTTAGTTCAGCCGCCAAAACCACTTGTCCATTCTCACAAATACTTCCTTCTGTTAATTGTGTAGGAACTAAAGGATCTTCGGCTACGATAACCACCTGCTTAACTAGTCGATTATTTAATGGTCTAGGATCTTCCACTCCATTCGGTGTATTTACTTCTAGAACTAATTCATAAGTTCCTGGTGAGATACCATTTCCATCCATTTGAAACATGGCTCGTTCTCCACTGTTCAATGCTCCAGTCCAATTAACCGTTCCGGAAAATGTTTGCGTACCGATCAATTCATAAGTAGCTTCAAATTGAGTCAACATTTCTCGTCCACCATTTTCGAATAAAAATCCGATATTGAAATTATCCTGACAAAAAGTTTGTGTTTCTTGAATATCTAAAAGCATCACATCGTTATCCACTCCACCGGGAGTTGGTTCATTACCTTGTTCAATCAAATAATCATAGGCAGCTTTTACATCAATGACGCCCATTCCGTAAGTATGATCTTCCCCTGGTTCACCAAGGTCTCGACAGCTAAAATACAGGCCTAGTAAAATTTCTTCACCTGTCAATTCTGGAAAAGCTTCTCTTAATAATAACACTGCACCGGCTACATGAGGAGAAGCCATAGAAGTTCCACTAAAATTATCGTAATATCCATCTGCTACTGAAGAGCGAACACTCACACCGGGCGCAGATACTTCAGGCTTGATCAATAAAGATTCGTTGGTTCCACCACAAATAGAGGGTCCACGACTAGAAAAATCAGCAGCCGGCAAATCAGGATTACTTCCCTGTAAAGCAGCAACGCTAAAACTATTTACTAAACTTGTATTTACGTTTTGTGGGCCCGACAAAGTTTGAGGACCTGGACCGTCATTACCAGCGGCAAAAACATTGGCAATACCCGCGGCCTCCAGCGCCTCAAAAGTACTGACAAAAATACCTGTACATTCACTTCCATTACTTGGACCTCCATATCCCCAAGAGTTGTTAATTACAGATGGAATATCATCTGAAGTATTAGGGTTATCATCTGGATCTAGGGACCATTCATAGGTGCCGATTACTCCTAAATTGGTACTTTGAAAACCACATCCTATTGGCGGAGCAGCAGTCCACATTCCATTAAAAGCTACCCCAATGGTATCATTATTTAAACGATCTAATCCTAATACCGTACCTGCCACATGTGTTCCGTGGTCATCACAATCAAATGGTTCATCACCGAATCCACTCCATACCTCTTCTAAAGGTCTATACAATCCTAAATAATTGTTTCTTAAGGCTGGATGATGAGGGCTTGTTCCAGTATCCATAATCATGGCTGTCAAACCATAACCCGTATAACCAAGTTCCCACATAGCTGGAGCATTGATGGCTTGTAGTCCCGTCTCAATTCCTTCTGGTTGTAAAAAAGGTCCCATGCTGCGTTCGTACCCAATAGGTTTTACTTCTCTTTCAGCTTCTAGTAATTGGATATCTTCTCGAAGGGTCAAGGTCTTTAATACTTCTGTGGTAACTTCGGCAAACAAAGCATTGCTTATCCAAAATGTTTGGATGCTTTCCGCATTAACACCTGGATTATTTTCTAGCATATCCAACACTGCTCTTTGTGTTCGAGTTGCATTATCTTTTAGCATAGTAATGACCGTTTTAGATCGGTCTGCTAATGGCGTGTTATTATTATTAAATTCTTCTTTTAATCTAACAAAATCAATTTGTTCTTCTAATAAAATAAAAACCCGATGGGGTGTATTCACGTTATCAGCAACGACCGATTGTAAATCACTTGTCAGTTTGAACGGATCGTAATCCTGCGCAAATAATAGGTTAATAAATAATACCAGGCAGATAAGGAGTGTCCCTCTTTTTTTCATTTTAAAAAATTGTAAGTAAGTTATAGTTATGTACTTTTATACATAAGCGCTCGTCTAAAATTGCGAAGCCCCAAAGTTTATCACTTCGAGGCTTCGAAAGGTATTTAAATCTAGTCTAAAGTTAGTTCATTTTCACGACTCGTCTTGTAGTCCTCGCGTCATTTGCCTCAAAAATCAAATGATATACCCCATTATTTAAATCGGTCATATCTATCACAAGGTTATTCCCTTGAATCTGACTACTGGATAATTGACGAACTGTCCGACCTAGCAGATCAACCATTCGAATCTCTGTTAGTGGATTCTGATAGTTAACACCTAAATCTATATTCAGTTTACCCGTAGTAGGATTTGGATATAAATTAAGGCTAGCTTCCAATAATTGATCTTCTGTATTTGTCGATAATGAAACAACAATTTCTTGGGAGGTGGTTACGGAACAACCTTCCCCATTAACGGCACTTAAGATAACAAGGTAAGTACCTTCTTCTGTATAAACATGCATTGGATTTTCTTCCGTACTAGTGGTTCCGTCTCCAAATTTCCAGAAGTATTCCGTTGCATTAGCAGAAGCATTTGTAAAGGTTAAGGTTTCTCCAGTACTAGGAGTGTTACTAGAAACAGAGAAGTCAACCATTGGGCCATCGTTACCACCAAACTCCACGGTTACTGGAATACGACCACAAGCATAATCGTAATCAAAATCCCAATCATAAAAGAAATAATAATTGGCCAATGGATCTACCAAGTCATTTGTTCCAATAATGGATAATGCTCCACCCTCTGAGTAAGGATAGCTAGGATTGGTAGTGAATTGCAGAGGCGCTCCAGCTGAAAGCTCCATGACATATCCTTCTCCCGCTGGAATATCCACATTCCAGTCTACTACAATTTCTCCTGTTTCCGGAGTATTGATAGGTCTAGTTACCAATGATGCTCCGTTTGATCTTGTAATCTTAACGAGTCGAATACCAGGTTCTTCTGCGTATATTTTTGTAGAATTTAATCGAATGTCTTGTTGGACATTAAATACTAGTCCTTGTCCTGGCACTACTCCATTTGAAATATCAGTGGTGGTGATGTCTTCGATTCCACCGGTACCATTTAGCTCCGCTTCTACATAAAAATTAAAAGGATTTGGTAAAGCAGGTGTCTCAAAGAATAATCCGGTGTTAATAGGAGAACCACCTGATGGCTGTACAAACCACTCTGCATCCGTAACCCCAGGAGTCGTTAATTCTATGATCGTACTACTACCTCCACAAGGGTTGTTAAGTTCTTCACCTGCGATAGTTACTGCAAGTGGTTCTACTTCAACCACACTCACTGGAATTTGGTAAATATTATTTAGTGGACGCTGATCTTCCATTCCATTTGGTGTGTGTACGGTCGTTCTAAAATGATAATTACCGTTCAAGTTTGTCGTTTCAGGAATTTCTATTGTTGCTCGTTCTCCTTTTGCTAATGAACCTGTCCAGTTAATGGTTCCTTCACCTGAAGAAGTACCGTTAGAAAGAAATTCGTAATCAATTACGGCGCTTGTCAACATATTATCTCCGCCATTTTCAATCATCATTTCTGCAGCAAAAGCACCGGAACCGCATTCTTGATCCATGGCTTGAATATTAACCACCATCACGTCCTCATCTCTTTGTGGATCTGTTGGGGTATTTCCTTCTGCTACTAAATAGTTGTAAGCAGCTAATACATCAATGATTCCCATTCCGTAAGTATTATCTTCTCCTGGCGTACCAAGATCGATAGCAGTATTGTAAAGTGCTAATTTGATCGCTTCCCCTGTCAACTCTGGAAATACTTCTTTTAATAAAACGATTGCTCCTGCTACGTGCGGCGCTGCCATAGAAGTCCCACTTGAGTTTTGGTAACTAGATGTATTGTTAGAGGAACGAACGTTCACACCAGGTGCAGAAACTTCTGGCTTAATTTGTAGAGATCCGATATTACCACAATCAGAAGGTCCTCGACTAGAAAACCCAACTGCTGTAGTGGCGTTTGGATTTAGTGCTGCTACTGAAAAACTGATTACCAAGTCGTGGTTGATGTCCGAAGAAGAGGAAGTGGTACTTGCGCCAGGACCATCATTTCCAGCAGCCCAAACGATGGCAATACCAGCAGCTTCTAAGGCATCTTGTGTACTAGCAAGGGTACTCGTATTTTGACAACCACCTTGCGCTCCAAAACTATTATTGATGGCATCGGGCATATCGTTAATGGTGTTTACATCGTCATCCGGATTTAAAGCCCATTGGTAATTTTGGATTTGACTAAAGCGGGCTTCGTCGCAAGCGCCTGTTAGATTCGCAAGTGGAGCAGCTAACCATTTTGCATTATGTGCAACACCTATGGTATCATTATTTAGTCGATCTAATCCGCAAGTAGTTCCAGCAACGTGTGTTCCGTGAAAAATTCCGTTAATAGAACAATCGTTTGGTCCGGTAGGGCTTCCACCAGTGTATGCGTATCTATCCAAAGCAACATGGTAACCTTGATAATTCAACCGTAAAGCAGGATGCACACCATGTACGCCAGAATCCTGAATCATAATTCGTCTTCCATAACCAGAGTATCCCATTTGCCAAAGTTTATCGGCTTTAATAGAACGGAGTCCTAATTCGCTTCCGTTAGGAGCAACTGGAGCAGCTTCGCTTGTCTCAGGACTGAACGGGATTTCAGGCATAATATATTCCAATTTACCAACGTCTCGTCGTAGACTAATTTCTTTTATTTGAGGAATGGTCAATTCTGCTTGAATCACATTGGTCACCCATAATCCAACAATACGATCGGTGTCAATATTTGGCAGACCATGAAGATAATCCAGTAACGGACCTTGCGTGCTAGCCGCTTTTTCCATTAATGCTGGAATAAGGATTTGACTTCTTTCTTTAAGACTGGTTTTGTCTCGATTAAAGTTGGCGCGTAAACCAAGTACATCTACTTGATCTGCCAACAAAATATAAACAGGTAAGGTTTCTGCTCCTGAGTCTAGCACCTGTTCCCACAAGGCAGGAGATATTTTTTCAATATTCAATTCCTGACCGTAGGTGAAAATAGTAGAAACTAAAATAAAAAATAAGGTAATTTTTGTTCGCATAAGTAGTAGAGTTACGGGTTAATTGAAGTTATTTCAAAGAAAAAGAGGGGCCGGAATTAAATTCCAGTCCCTCTCTTAAATATGTATTTTATTTATTAATCTTCACGATCTTTCTTACCACAGTTCCTTCATCCAATTGGAAGAGTAAAAAGTATGCTCCATTTTCAAAGGACTGGAGATCTAACTGAATATTGTTGTTTTGGTAACTAACTGGATCTTTAGATAATAGCAATTTTCCAGCCACATCCGAAACCTGAATACCAATCTTTTCTACCTCCGTAAAAGTAAAATTGATATTCAATGTACCATCTGTTGGGTTAGGGAAAACCTCAATATATCTATCAGCTTCTAAGTCGGTGGTAGCGGTTGCAACGTCTACGGTTAAGTTGATCGTTTCGGTAACACTACATCCACCAGAAGTGATTACTGATTGAGCAACGATATAGTCACCAGCCTCAGCATAAACATGGTTTGGATTTTCATTTGTACTAGTGTTTCCATCACCAAAATCCCAGAAGTAAGTAGCACCTGTGCTTCCAGCGTTGTTGAATACAACTGCAGATTGAGCAGATGGATTAGTGGTAACCACTTCGATTCCAGCAGTTAACCCATCCGTTGATCCTCCGAAAGTAATTGGCACTGGAATACGACCACAAGCATTGGTATAAGCAATATCCCAATCATAGAAGAACTCATATCTATCTGAATTGGTCGTACTATTATTTAAGAAAATAGCTCCTCCAATTGTGTAAGGAAAAGAAACGTTTGCTCCAGTACCAGCTGCAATATTATTACCTACTGTTCGCAGCATTCGATAACTTAAATCAACAGGTAGTTCTACATTCCAATTGATGGTATTTATTCCAGCTACTAAGTTTCTGTTTAAAGTCTTAACAATTCCATTACGATTGTTACGGATTTGAAATAAATTCAATCCACCTGTTTCAGAATATACTTTTACAGATCGTAAAGTAGTAGGTGCTAGAACATCAAAAGAGATACCTCCTGATTGAGAAGTATACTCAACATCTGCGTCTTCTAATGCTGCGATACCACCACCTTGGCTTTCAAATGCTACGTCTGCATAGAAAGTAAATGCATTAGGGAATGGAGGTGTCTCAAAAAATAATCCCGTACCAACTACTGTATTAGCGGTAGGTGAAACATACCAAGTCGCATCCACTGCTGTTTCAGAATCGATATTCACAAAAGCAGCCGTACTAGCACAAGGTTCTGCATCTGCTCCTAAACGATCTATGCTAATTGGATCCACTTCGATGATTTGAATAGGACGTTCTAAACGATTGTTAAAAGGTTTAAGATCTGTACCATTGTTAGGATTCGTTATGGTCACAACGATACTTAAACCTCCTCTAAAATCTGATCTTTCAGGAACAGCAATTGTTCCTCTTTCGTTGGTAGCCAAATTACCTGTCCAGTTAACCGTTTCAGTGTCTAGAATTACACCATTTTTGATATATTGTACTTCTAAATCAGCAGATGTCAAGTTGGCCTGACCTCCATTTTCAAAAGTAACTACGGCAGAATAAGTACCATCTCCACAAATCTGTGCTTGGTCATCCAGTTGAACCATGATTACATCTCTATTCACGTTTGGATCTACCGGAGTATTGCCCTGATCTACTAAGTAATTAAAAGCAGCCAAACAATTCACTAGACCATTTCCATAATCATTGTCTTCTCCTGCTGGACCAAGATCCGTAGCAGAAAAGTATAAAGCCAAATTAATTTCTTCCCCACTTAAAGTTGGGAAAGCTTCTTTCAATAAAGCAACTGCTCCAGCTACATAAGGAGCCGCGAAAGAAGTTCCATTTTGACTTGTATAAGTTCCGTTCAAATCACAACTTCGCACACCTACTCCGTGGGCCATTACTTCTGGCTTAATGTCAATTGGTCCATTACCTGGACACTGAGAAGGACCACGGCTAGAAAATGAAGCAACTGCATTGTTATTAATTTGTAATGCTCCAACAGAAAAGCTATTGACTAAATCTAAGTTAATGGCTCCTTGGGAGTTGATGGTCTGCGCTCCAGGACCATCGTTTCCAGCAGCCCAGACCATGGAAACACCAGCGGCAACCAATGCATTTTGTACATTAGCAACTGCATCGTTATTAAAACAACCAGCATTACTTCCCCATGAGTTATTGACGACATCAGGAATATCGTCTGTTGTATTTGAATTATTATCTGGATCTAAGGCATACTGAAAGTTATCAAGACCTCCAACACTTGCATCATCACAAGCATCAATTAATCCAGCGTGTGCTCCACCGATCCATCGGGCATTAAAGGCTACCCCGATCGTATCATTAGTGATTCTATCTAAACCAATCATATTCCCTGTTACTCGCGTTCCGTGACCATCACAATCCGTTGGTCCTTGCGTAGCTGCACCTGTATAAGATTGTCCTTCAGTGAAATAAATACCTTGGTATTTTCCAGCGATACTTGGGTGCAACCAATCAACTCCACTATCTACCGTCATCACAATTCGTCCAGCACCTGTATATCCCATTTGCCATAATTTGTGGGCATTCATTTGAACCAGACCTGGCTCACTACCATTCGGTACAGGAGGAGCAGCAACGGCTTCACCATCATCTGCGTAATGAACAGGAACGATCAGTTCTATCTTTCCAACGTCTGCTCGTAAGCTAAGTCGTTTGACTGTTTCTGCGTTTACTCTTGCCCGAATTACGTTGGTCGCCCAAAGTCCCTTGATCGAATGGCGATCTATTAAAGGCTGAGCTGCCAAAAAATCTAGCAAAGGCTGCTGAGTAGCTGCTGCTTTAGCTTTTAGACTTGTTACCACCTGTACTGCACGATTGTGTAGTGATGTTTTATTTTTAACAAAATCTAAACGCATTCCAGGAATATCCACTTGATCTTCAAGTAGAATATAAACTGGTACTAACTCGTTTGGCGTGTCAGAAATTTTATCCCATAAAAGCATGGATACTTTGTCAAGATTCGCATCTTGTGCAGAAGCACCAAGGAATGTCAACAATAAAAAGAAGGTAAAAATAGAACGCATTTGTTGAGTATTTTAAATTAAAAAATTATGTTTTTAAAACATATGAAAGAGTCAGGGTTTAAAATTTTAAAGATAATTTTAATTCCTGATCCAAATTATTGGATGAAATTGTTTAAAAATGAATGATTTATCCTTTAATAGGGACACTTTATTAGGTGTAATCCCCTATCAAATTAGTTCATTTTTGCAATTTTACGTATTATCTCTTGATTACCAAAAAGACAACGAATATAATAAACGCCAGCAGGATAGTTCTCCAAACTTAACTCTGTTTCGAGGATTTGGTTGAAATTACTTTGTTTTCGTTGTAATTCTTTCCCATAAATATCCATTACGAGTATTTCAACATTCTGAACATCAGGTGTTCTAATCTGTAATTTAACCTGATTATACGCTGGATTAGGAAACACGGTTACACTCAAACCATTGGCCTCTTCTACTACGTTAGATAACTCCGAAACTTCAAGATCGATGCTCTCTGTATCTCCACATCCTTCTGAATTGATTGCGATCAGTTTAACTTCATAAGTTCCAGTTGCTGAATAAGTATGAGAAGGTGCCGCCTCAGTGCTGGTATTTCCATCACCAAAATCCCAAATATAGTCTACGCTATTTGTAGATAAATTCTCAAAACTCACAAACCCTCCATTAGAAAGATTAACTGGATTTTGAGAAGGGCTGAAACTTGCAGCTGGAATTTCTGTCGTCGCCTGGTATTCTGCCATAATTGGCACTCTTCCACAAACTTGATTAAACTCTACTTCAAGATCATAAAAGTAAAAATAATCAGCGGTAGGATTTAATGGATCGGTAGAAGATTTGATGGTGATCGCACTTCCTACTGAGTATGGATAATTCGCATTAGGTTGCTGCGTCATATCATTTCCAGAGATCAATAATTTATAATCTAAACCTGCTGGAATCGCTTCGTCTATTTCAACTAAGTTCTCCCCTATTTCTAGACCGTTAAGGATTATTTGACGAACCAAAGAATTATCTACTCGTCGAATAGTCAATAATCTTGGACCGCTATTCTCTGCAAATACTTTTAATGATCTCAGAATGATGTCCTGATGAGCATCAAAAATCAACCCTTGGTTATTTACGGTACCATTGGGTGTCGTACTTTCATCGGAAGGAGCGATCTCTCCAAAATTTTCTTTTAAGGTTGCTTCCACATAAAATGTAAAAGAAGAAGCGGATGGAGGTAAAGATATTCTGTCACCAATAAAAGACGGATTGGTGGCATTTTCACTGAAATACCATCTGATCTCGGTAGCGAATGGAGCATCCACAATAAAGTCCGCGCTACTTCCTACACACGGAGCTATATCCGAAGCAAAACTAGCCGTTAAAGGAGGTTGGTTAGATACTAAAATCGATCTACTACCACTGGAGATATAATCTCGACTATCTGGCTGACCATTTGGATTCGCTACACTTGCGTTTAAATCAAATACTCCTTCGGGCGCATCGGTAATGGCGATTGGAAGTGTTGCTCTCTCACCTGAGGCCAATGCTCCAGTCCAAGGAATGGTCATGTCTATAATTGAATTACCAGCTAGATCAACCAACTCATAGGTAATATCCGCGGAAGTTATCATGTTTGTTCCGGCATTTTCAAAAATAAGATCGAAAGCTAATAAGCCGTTACAATTGCGTTCTTCAGAAACCACATCTACAAACATAATGTCGTTTTCTACTCCAGGTGTTTCGGGAACATTGCCTTGATCAACTAAATAATTAAAAGCAGCAAAGACATCAATCATTCCCATTCCGTAGGTATTATCTTCTCCTTCTTCTCCAAGGTCTCGACAAGTAAAATAGAGTGCTAATTTTATTTCTGCTCCTGTTAGGGTTGGAAAAGCTTCCTTGAGTAGAACGATCGCACCAGCCACGTGTGGAGCAGCCATAGATGTACCAGATTTAGAACCGTAAGTTCCATCCAATTCACAAGAACGAACATTCTGGCCAGGAGCGGATACTTCTGGTTTTATTTCTAAAGAACCTTCTCCTCCACAAATGGATGGTCCGCGACTGGAAAATCCAGCAACGGTAAAATTGGCATTATTTCCATTCACCGCCGCTACGGTAAAAGCATTGACCAGGTTGGTATTTATATTTTTGGGTGCAGTAATCGTACTGACATCTGGACCTTCATTTCCGGCAGAAAAGACGCAGGCAATTCCAGCAGCTTCCAAGGCATTGAGAATATTAATATAAGGACCATTACATTGTCCGGTCGCTCCTGGATCCCACCAACTATTATTGATCGCATCTGGCATATCCGAGATGGTAGTAGGATCACCATCTGGATCAATCGCCCACTGAAAAGCTGCAATATTTCCACTTGTACCACTACCACAAAGTACATTACTTCCTACCCATTGTGCGTTAAAAGCGACTCCAATGGTATCATCTTTTATTCTATCCAGTCCAACCATGGTACCTAAGGTATGTACACCATGATCTCCACAGTTGGATATATTGGTATTATTAGCATTATTGGCATCAAACCATCCTAATTCAGGAGACGTAAAATTACCACGCCAGTTATGGACAATGGCTGGATGAGCTGGATCAATTCCAGTATCTGCACTCATGGCTAGTCGTCCGTACCCCGTATATCCCATTTGCCAAAGTTTATCTGCTCTGATCGCATTGAGACCAGGTTCTGGGCTTCCAGGAGCGACTACCGGTGGAGCTGCTGCTTCAACAAACGATTCTAAAGCAAGTTCTGCATCAATATCCATCCATTCAACATCCGGTCGATGACTCAAAGCGGAAATAAGTCGAGGCGTTGCTTCTAATGCGATGATATTAGCAATCCAAAATGTATTTAAAGAATT
>CALKJE010000446.1 GCA_937995675.1 uncultured Saprospiraceae bacterium | reverse complement strand
AATTTTGAATGGGATAATTTTGGTGCGGGTGCGAATTTTACGTTGATTCCTCCAGCTTCAAGTTTTCTAATTAATGGAACTTTTGCTTTTTCTGATTATAAAATAAATTTACAGCAAGGAAATGATGATCCACGATTTAGTGGAATTACGAGTTTTTCAGGAGGACTAGATTTTACTTATTTTAATAATGATAATGAAATAAAATACGGATTTGAATTTAGTGGTTTTAATACCGATTTTCAATTCCGAAATTTCTTAGGAATTTCTTTTCAGCAACAAGATTTCACTTCTGAACTATCTGGTTTTTTCAAATATAAAATCAAAACGGACAAGCTAATTATCGAGCCTAGTATCCGTATCCAATTCTACGCAAGTCAAGGAACATTATCGCCGGAGCCGCGACTCGGATTGAAATATAATATCACGGATCGTTTCCGATTTAAAGCGGCGGGAGGATTTTATTCTCAAAACTTAGTGAGTACGATCAACGAAGAAGATATCGTTAACCTATTTGTCGGTTTTCTATCGGGACCAGAGGAAACGATCTTCGAACCAGGAACTCGAACGCCAACCAGAACTCGCCTTCAATTAGCACAGCACTTAGTAGCTGGTTTTGAATTTGATGTTAATAATAAGATTACCCTAAACGTAGAACCTTATTACAAACGCTTTAGCCAGCTAATCAATATCAATCGTGAAAAATTGAGCGAATCAGATCCTGAATTTAGTACTGAAACAGGAAAAGCGTATGGAATTGATTTTCTAGCTAAATACCAAGATCCTAGTTTTTATTTTTGGTTGGCTTACTCTTTAGGATATGTAGATCGTTTTGATGGACAACAAACTTTTAATACGGTTTTTGATCGTCGACATAATCTGAACTTCTTGGGAACCTATACTTTTGGTGGCGATAAAAGCTGGGAGTTGGGGGTTCGTTGGAATCTAGGATCTGGATTTCCATTTACCCTCACAGAAGGCTTCTTTACCAACTACACCTTACAAGATGGAATTTCGTCTGATATCCTTACGGAAAATGGTCAGTTAGGAATTGATTTTTCTGACTCCCGCAACGATGGTCGATTACCTTATTATCACCGTTTAGATTTTAGTATGAAAAAGACCGTTACTTTCTCAAAAAGATCTAATCTACAAATCACGGCAAGTGTAACCAATGCTTATGATCGAGATAATATTTTCTTTTTTGATCGTATTCGTTATGAGCGTCGAGATCAGTTGCCGATCTTGCCTAGTTTAGGAGCTACTTTTAGATTCTAGGAGGTGTTGAATTGTTGAATTGTTTAATCGTTGAGTTGTTTAATCGTTTAACGTTATTGTTACTTAGTAATTTTTTATGAAAAAGATAAAATCCATTACGCGTCATGTCTTATCCGACTTGATGGAAGCCCCTACTTTACGGACCTTAGAAGTACGAGACCTTGCTGGGAACCTGACGGAAGAAGCTTATTATTATGCAGATGGTTCGACAGAGCAACGTATTCTCCGAAAATTTAATGACGGATCTCAATTATTGGAAGAACAACAATTTTCAACTGGAGAAGAACCAGATCAAGTGACCTCTTATGTTTTAAATGAGAGCGGAAAACCGACGACTAAAACAGTCGAATATAAAAATGGTGGACAATCTATCACCAGCTTTGATTATCAACCTGCTGATAATAGTGTAACGATGACGATCCGTGATCAGGATGGTAATTTTGAAGAAAAAATCTACCAGCGATTAGACCAAGAAGGAAAAGTTCTAGAAGAAATTCGACATGGAGAAGGAGAAGTATTGGAACAACAGCATAATATTAGTTATGACGATAATGGCCGTCCGGTTAGTCGAAAAATTGAAGTAAAAGGAGAGCCTGCAGTCCAGCAATTTTATGATTATTTCTTTGATGATAAAGGTCAATTAATCGAAGTTGAAGTCTATGACGAGAAAGATCAGGTATTACGAGCCGATACCATCGAATACGATGAAGCAGGGAATCGCACTAGTTATCTGATGGATGACTTGGTACAAGACGCCCAGCTTGTAGAAAGATGGGAATACGACGATCAGCAGCGGATCATCAAGCATTCTCGAGCAAGAGGCACCGGAGCGGTCCTAGAATCTACTGCCTACGAGTTTGGCGATCACGGCTATATCCACACCATGGCGGTCTCGAGTCCTACCGGTGAGCAAGTTGATACTTTTACCTATGAATTCTATGACGAAGAAGTGGAAGCTTAGTTTAGGAAACCTTTTCCCCAAACTGGAAACTGCTAAGTCATCACAGGAAAAAAATATTCTAAAAAAGTTCGATAAAAGAGTTTTCCTAAACTTTTTTACCTGAAAAAGAGCTATTCCATTTTTTTTAAGTTAAAATACCCTTTAAGATTCCCAAATCTTCCTCCATGCGGTCCTGTCACCCAAAAAACGAAGAATCCCTTTTTCCATAAGTAACATTTGCAACTAAATGTCGTAACACCTATCGAAGTTATTTTAAAATAAAACACCATTTAGGTTATTACTTTTCCTCACTTTCTGAGAATAGGCTTAAAGAACTTCATTTCGGAAACGAAAAACAAAAATCTTGAACCCAATTATAGTTCAAGTCCCTAAAATTAGAAAGACTTAATGGAAAAATATATAGATCAGTTAATCGGAGATTTTAAATCTTCAGCTGATAGTGTAAAAGGCTTAATGGAAGGTAAAGTATATCCGGATGCACCCGAAGCATTAGAGGCAGAAGTCGATCAGGCGGTCTTTATGATGTTGAGTGAATATCTAAATATTCAACCTGTACAATTTCCTCCAGTAAATCAACTTTCTGGTAATCAAATCAGAAAGGTAGAAGAGTCTTTTACCAGTCTACTCAAAGCCTATGGCTTCCTAATTTATTTCCCTCCTCGTGTCCATCAAGCACTAAAATATCAAACGATCGTTGAACTACTCTCCCGTGAAGTTCCCATCCTAACTACCTACTTTTGGCATGTCGCCACCTGCGAATATGAACCGACGAAATGTCCGTTTGGGAGTGAGTATTGTACTTGTTTTTAGGGGTGACGATAGAGTCAATATTAGAGAACCTTGGTTAGGTTTTTCTTAATTATAAAAAAAAAGGTGCTATCAGATCAAAATCTAGTAGCACCTTTTTTTGTTTTTTTAGTAAAGACAATTCATGAATTGTCTTTACATGAATTGTCTTTACGTGAATTGTCTCTACTTCACTAACTTCAATTTCTTAGACCAAAATCTCGTCAATCCATAGACGCTCATCCAAGCAGGATTGGCTTTTTCATATTTTTTAATATTCTCCTCAGAAAGACCTGAAGCTTTTAATTGTCCGTTGACATAATCTTCAAACAATGCAATTACTTTATCTTTTGGGGTACCATCTTCTGCGAAAGGACGCATCCATTCAGACCAGTCGACGAGTCTTTTTTCTAGTTCCGCTAGGTGACTAGGAATATTTACGATGCTTCCAAAATGCGTAAGGTGAACGCGATTTAGATCCAGTGCTTTCATGCGTCGAATTGAATATGCCCAATCCTCCAAATCAATATCTGGTGGAGGACAAGGAGCTACTACGGGACCATCATTAATCTTTACACCTGCAACATCTCCAGCGATTAATTCGCGATTGATTTGCCAAGCTACGTGGTGTTTGGCGTGTCCAGGCGTATGCCATGAACGAACTACTGTATCGCCAATTCTAATCATCTCTGCATCTTTGGCGCTCATGATGAGTGGTTTAGAAATCGGTCGCATTTCGCCCCATAATTTATCCATTTGATCTCCATAAATTCTTTCGGCGGAAGCCAATAATTTAGAAGGATCTGCTAAATGATCCTTGCCAGAAGGATGGGTATAAATTTTAGCACCCATTTTGGCAAATGCCCAAGCGGCACCCGCATGATCTAGGTGTACATGTGTAACAAAGACGTGCTTAATTTCTTCAGGCGCATAGCCCAATGCTCGGATGCCTTTACAAAGGGTCGGATAACAAGAAAAAGGTCCTGTTTCTAATAAAATCGGCCCTTCTGAAGTCTCGTATAAAAAGACTCCAATGGTTTTGGATTGTCCAGCGAAATTTAAATCAATCGTCTTTATCATGCTTTAAAGTTTTATTTGTGATAATTCTCAACGTAAAAACGTATATGAATTATTAACATAAATTGAGCCGAAAAATGAAACAATAATAAAACGATTGTGAAAGAGGAGATATTATGGGTGGTTATTTATACTTTTCCTTTAAGAGGACTAGAGTTTTTTTTCAAATTCAATGGCAAACTCAAAAGCAAATTCAATTTTCTCTTCAACGCAAAGAAAAAAACTGATTAAAGAATTTCCGTGCCTTTTAGAAAAGAATCACTATTATTATTCAACGATTCAACAAAAATCTACACGGTCGAGTGAATCCGCACATGCTATCCCATCTGCTTTTCATTGGAGATCGGCAAAAAAATACGGAAAATTACCCCGACCCTGAAGGGAGTTTCCGTATTTTTTTACCTTGGTAATTGCTGACTGATGTTTCACATTTACTAGCCTCCCATCCGCTTTCGCGGTGCCTTCCCTCGTCGCGCTGTCGCACGCCGCCCTCCTTTCAGTCGAGATCGGTCAGTTATGCATATCTACTAATCTTCACATTAATTTTTCAATCCATTCAAAAAGTCCCTCACATTCATTTTTCGTTTTCCAGCCATTTTCAGTTCCTGAATATCGATGATTCCGTCTGCGGTGGTAAATTTTAAATACTTTTTATAGTCACTTAATACGGTACCCGGATGATAATCATGTTCAATCAATTCAGGGCGCGCTTCGTAAATTTTTAGATTCTTTTCCTTAAAAGTCGTCCAAGCTGCTGGATATGGACTAAGGCCGCGAATAAAATTATAGACTTTATCCGTTGGTTGATTCCAGTCGATTTCGCAAGTTTCGGTAAAGATTTTAGGTGCTTTGCTGACGAGGGTAGGATCTTGTGGCGTTGGGGTATAATCGCCCGATTTGATGGCATTGACCGTTTTTAAGATAAGTTTTGCCCCTAAATCCATTAATTTATCATGAACCGCTCCAGCCGTATCATCTGGAAGAATCGGCATTTTATCAACAAAAAGGAGGTCTCCGGTATCGATTTCGTGTTTTAGAAAGAAAGTACTGGCACCGGTTTCTTTATCTCCATTGATGATCGCCCAGTT
>CALKJE010000445.1 GCA_937995675.1 uncultured Saprospiraceae bacterium | reverse complement strand
TTGAATTAAAGAAACATCATCTTCTAATTGAATTTGGGGTGTTTTGCTTCTGGCTCCTAGCTTGGCCACCCGTCCCTTCGGGTTCACTAATTAACATTAGCTCATCCTCTTTTATCGCGATAGAAGGGAGCAAGAAGCCAGAAGCAAGCGGCAAGAAGCATCTTCCAAAGCCCTTTTTTATTTTAATTAGAAATTCAACTCCTGATTCGCATGAATAATTAATAATGTCACTTCTATCGCGGACCTTCTATTGTGATTTTTTATGAATAGGATCGCTCTTTCTTAATCTTCCTTCCCCACCCATCGAATTCCATCCGGCTCCAAAACAACCATTCGTTTTTTATACAAATTGCCAATCGCTTTTTTAAACACCTTTTTGCTAACAGCTAGTCTTTCATAGATTTCAGCAGGAGGAGATTTATCGGTGAGGGGTAAAAAGCCTTCGTTATTTTTGAGAACAGTAACGAGCCAATCAGCGGTATCGGTGACTTGTTCATAACCAGATTTTTGTAGACTTAAGTCTAATTTTTGATCTTCTCTTACATTCTTAATATATCCATTGAAGCGGTCTCCTCGTTGAATGGGTTGAAAAACATCTGAGAAAAATAGCATGCCCCAGTATTCGTCATTGACAATCATTTTCCATCCTAGGTCGGTGGTCGTAACTGCAAGTAAGTCAACGACATCTCCTACTTCTAATCCTTCTGATTTTTCTTCAAGTAGGTTACTCAAACGAGCGGTCGCCGCAAGACGATCGCTTTGCTCATCCACGTAGGCGTAGACGATGTAAGATTGCCCTTCATTCATTCTGATGGTTTGCTCCCGAAAAGGAACGAGCAAGTCTTTTCCCTCTAATCCCCAATCTAGATAAGCACCGTTGGGACCATTTTGTCGTACTTCTAAATAAGCAAATTTCCCGACGGTAATTTTTGGTTTACGCGTGGTCGCAATGAGGCGATCTTCTGTGTCTGTATAGATAAACACTTCTATCTCCGATCCATCTTCTAGCTCTTCTTCTGGTGCTTGACTAGTCGGCAATAGAATTTCTCCATAAGGGCCACCATCTAGGTAGTATCCAAAGTCAACGGCCTTGACGACCTCCATCTTATTATAAAGTCCAATTTTTAACATGGCGCAAAGATACGCTTATCGGTTGGAGTTTGGGAGGGAGATTTAAATATTTTAGGAATAGTTGATGATTGGTGAGCCTGCTTTTAAAAGGTTATTTCTCGCAAAGAACGCAGAGACGCAGAGATTCTATACCGCGTATACCTTCTATCGCAAATCAATTATCTCTATTATTTCCAATGAAAAAGTATCAAAAAATCTGTTCTTTTAGTTTTTAAATTAGGCTCGCTAGTTGGCTTGTTGACTGTCTTATTGCGTAGTTTTGAACTGGCTCATCAGTCTTTTGTCCACGTTAAAGATGACTGACTGATCTCGACGAAATGAACGACCGATCCCAGAGGGTGGCGTATGGCAATACGCCAAGGAAGTGAACCGCGTAAGCGGATGGGAAGCGTGCAACAGCACGACAAAGGAAAGGAACCGCAAAAGCGGACGGGAAGCTTGAATTTGCTTTTGAAGTTGCGCTTGCGCTTGAAAAACTTATTGACAAACCCGATCTCAATGATCCACCCAAATCATTGCCCTCTCATTTCTTCCGCTGGTTTCTCTCCAAATTCATCGCCCATCATTTGCCAACAGGTAATAAACATCGCTGCGATAATTGGACCGAGTACAAATCCAGATAGGCCAAACCAACTCAATCCTCCCAAGGTCGATAAAAGAATCAACCAATCCGGCATTTTGGTATCATTTCCTACCAATCGAGGACGAAGTAAGTTGTCAATCAATCCGATAAATAAGGCACCAACTACGACCAAAATAATCGCTTCGGTATAATTACCCTGCAAAAATAAAACGGCTGCAATCGGCCCCCAAACCAACGTGGCTCCCACTGGAAGTAAGGCAGCAAGAATCATCAAGGCTCCCCATATGGCGGCACCTTCTACACCCAACAACGCGAATAAAATTCCTCCTAAGACTCCTTGCACCAACGCAATCAAAATACTTCCCTTTACGGTAGCTCGAGCAACACTTTGAAATCGCTTGATCAGTTGTCGTTCTTTATGATCTCCGATCGGTAAGACATAAATCATCTGCTCGACCAGTTCTTTTCCATCTCGAAAAAAGAAAAATAAGACGTAAAGGGTAATCGTAAATTGCATCAAAATTCCTAATACTCCTTGACCAAAACCTAGTATTTTTTGAGCAATTAGTTGTGAAGAACTACCAGCCCATTCGGTTATTTTCGTTTGAATACTGTTGACGTCTAGTCCATATTTTTCAAACTGAGGAGGAATCAAATCTTTAATATGACCAATTTGTTCCTGCGGTTTCCATTCACCTGATTGAATTTTTTCTGAAATTTCTAACGCTTCTACCACCATCGCCAGGCTAATCAACCCCAAAGGAATAATAACGATCAACAGAATTCCAACTAAAGTAATTCCACTGGCTAGCGCTGGTTTTTTCGAAAAACGACTCAGCACTTTTTTATAAAGTGGATCAAAAACAATAGCTAACACTGCTGCCCAGAATACTCCCAAAAGGAAACTTCCAAGCAGACCAAAAAAGGCTACGGTAATTAGAAATAATAGAAGGAAGAAAAAATTATTGGCGATTTTCTTTTGCATAGTATTGGAGCTTAAGCATGAATGCTTGGGCAAGATAAGTAATTATTTGGAAGATCAACAAACAAAATCGACGGCCGAGCTGGTCTATTCGACGAAGGTGGTCGTTCATCAAATTTCTTCATCTGGCACTCGACGATCTTTGATACCTAAATGTCTTTCAATCTCTTGTTCAATATATTTCGCTTTGGTACGACTATTTACCGAATTGATGAGTTCTACCTTTTTCTGTCCTTTTACATCATTCACTAGCATAAAAATACCAACCCCTTTTGTTCCAGTTGAAGTCATTATACTTTTTATATAAACCTGGTCAATATCTTCGATTGCATATTTTTTGTCTTTTATAAATTTTTTAGGCCTGTGTTCAATATGCAAGTCTGAATCATCAATATGGATATAAACCTTATGCTTTTTTCGAATAAAAAAGTAGGCAATATAAGCTATGATCGAAACCAGCATAAAGCTAAGATAGCCTACTAAAAAGAATTTTGAATCCGGAGGTTTATCGATCAGAGCAGGAGGACCTACCAATAATAAAAATGGAAAAATAGAAGCTAAGATTACCTCAATTAAGTTCCAGGGCTGCGCCACAGAAATATCCAAATCATCTTGAAAATGCGTAAGCTCTACACCTTCTGGTCGTAAAATATCTTGGGAAATATCATTTTGATGAGAAAGATTTTCTACTTGTTCACTAATAGAAAAAATAATATCACAGCTATTACATTTCGCAATATTGGTTTGAATATTAAGATGCGCTCCAGGTATCGTTTCGGAACAGGAAGGACAATCCACCTTTTGTACTTGTGGAAAAGAATTTGGATTTTTTAGTTCTAATTTTTCTTTATACTTATATTCTTTCAATGGATCGTTTCCCATAACACTTACTTTTCGTACTAATATAGGACAAAATAAATTGCCACGAAGACACTAAGGCACAAAGTTTTTAAAAAAATATCTTCCGGTACTTTCGCTTTTTATACCAAATGATCTAACACTTCTTCTATAATATTCTCAATGGATTGATCAATCGACACCTTGATGGCGTGATCTGGTTCTTCTAAAGTTCTAAATTGTGATTGTAAAAGTGCCGGCGGCATAAAGTGATCTTTCCGAGTTTGCATTCGTTGATAAATCAATTCAAAACTTCCGGATAAAAATACAATGGTCGCTGGAATAGCAATTTTGGTATTTAATATTTCTCGATAAGATGCCTTGAGGGCAGAACAGGCCAGTACCAATCCTTGGTCTTGATGTTGCGCAAATAAGTCTGCTAAGTTTTCTAGCCACGGCTGTCGGTCTTCGTCGTTAAGCGCAGCTCCGCCAGCCATTTTTTTGACATTAGATTCGGGATGAAAATCATCCGCATCTTGGAAAGGTATATTGAGCCTTTTGGCAAGTTCTTTTCCAATCGTGGATTTACCAGAACCAGAAACGCCCATGATGATTAGGAGGTCTTTCATTGGTGATGTTGAAGTGTTGAAATGTTGAAGCGCTGCGCTTGTTGAATCGTTGAATAATAAAAATGTTGAAATAATATTTCACTCTAAATTAGTAAAAATTAATTAGAGCGTATAAGGTTTGAGAAAACTTTGGTGATTAGCTCCAGCGCTTTAGTGCTTCGCCTACATTTTTTAGGATAAATTCTGCGCCACTCTCTCGTAGGATTTTTTCGTCGTAAGCGGTTGTGACACCGACGACGCGCATGCCTGTAGCGGCGGCGGCTTGTAGGCCTGTTTTACTATCTTCGAAAATAAAAGTAGATGGGTAATTCGTTGGAGAAATATCCAGCATATCGGCGAGGAGGAAATAAGGTTCTGGATTGGGTTTGGTGTCTTGATAATTTTCCATGCCCAACATAATGGGCACTTTTAATCCGTGGCGTTCGATGGTACTAGCAACAAAAGGGTGAGGTGCATTACTCGCGATGCCGAAAGGGATATTTTCTTTTTCTAAAAAATCAAATAGCGCACGTACACCAGGTAGCAAAGGTGCGGGTGTTGCCACCTCAAGAACGTGTTTAGTTTTTAAGTCCATGTATGTTTCCGCATTGGGAAGATCGTCATTGAGTTTAGAAAAGTATTCGGCAATTAATCTTGGAGACTGTCCACTTAGTTCCATGGGATATGTTCCGGGATCGGTTCCCCAAAACTCCAAAGCAGCGGAGCGCCAAGCTTGTCGATGCGTCTCTTTACTGTTGACAATTACGCCATCAAAATCAAATAATACGGCAGTAGGTTTAGACAGCACAACTCTTGCTTTTTACTTTTGCTTTTACGTTTAATAATTTTGCCAAATAAGGATTTAAAAATTTACCAGTAGGATCCATTTTTACACGCATTTCTTTAAACGCTTCCCATTTAGGATAGATTTTAGAAAGTTCCGCATCCTTTGCCTCAAAACGTTTTCCCCAATGCGGTCGTCCGCCATGCTTTAAGAATATTTCTTCAACTACTTCAAACGCTTTATAATGATCTGCACTCGCTGCATCTCGAGTCACACAACCAACCGTCACACAATCTTCTCCATAAGCATAACTCAACCAAGAATTGTCTTGCTTGACAAAACGAACATCCATCGGAATGTGTACATAAGCTGCATTATCACTATTATCCAACGCTGCTTTTAGTTCTCTGAAACAAGCATCAAATTTACTTTTTGCAATCGTCCATTCGGCTAGTTCTAAAGTTCCACTTCTACTCTTGGTAACGGTGGCATCATACAAGGTTCCTTTACTTTCTTTTTTAGAAGTAAAAAATAATTTATAAATAATCTTATTGGCAAACTTCGTTAAGAATGGAAATTTAGTCGTGTATTTATATAATATTCGTGAAACCGCTCGACGGTGCTTTAAATAATCTGGTCCAGGATTGTGTTTAACCTCTTTATTGGGATCGATTTTATTTCCCAAAATAACATAACCATGATCTGTATGTGGCATCCATAGAACACGGGTAAAATCATTATTTTCTAATAAATCATTGAATTGCCCCAACCACTGATCATCGTGCATCGGTTGCTCTTTCAGATGTAGTGTATAAACGGGTTCACACTGTAAAGTTATTTCTGAAAAAACACCAATTAAACCCAAGGATACACGCACCACGTCCATCAATTCTTCTCCTTCTTCAATCTCACGCACCGCACCATCGGCCATCACCATTCGGCAGCTAACCATATATTCAGAAAGTAATTTTCCGTCACGTCCAGTACCATGTGTTCCGGTAGAAAGTGCACCACCTAAAGTAACGGTATCAATATCCGGTAAACACGGAATACTCCAACCACGACTTTGGATGGTCGTGATCAATGTTTTTAACGTAATACCAGATTGTACGGTGATTTGTTTTTTATGATC
>CALKJE010000444.1 GCA_937995675.1 uncultured Saprospiraceae bacterium | reverse complement strand
ATTGAATTTGGGATATTTTTGCTTCTTGCTGCTCGCTATTTGCTTCTTGCTCCCTTCTATCGCGATTGAGGGAAGCAAATAGCAAGAAGCAAGCGGCAAGAAGCATTTTCCAAAGCCCTTTTATAGTATTAATTTGAAATTGAACTCCTGATTCACATTAATAGTTATTCTTAAAAATATTTCAAGTCGATTTAGATCCCCAAAGTTAAAAATCGTCAAAATTTACCCCGACCCTAAAGGGAGTTTTGCCGATTTTTAACTTTTTGCTCTTTAAAATGGAGGATGAAAAAATGGGAATTGTAAATTGATACACTGATTTAATTAATCAAAAATGGCAAAGAAGAAAAAAGATAAAACGCCGCAAAAAATAGAGATCAAAAACCGTAAAGCGGCTTTTGAATATAAGTTTTTGTCGGGCTTTGAGGCGGGTATTATGTTGACTGGGACGGAGATCAAATCGATCCGGAATGGAGAGGCGAACCTAAATGATGCCTTTTGTTTTTTTAGAAAAGGAGAGTTGTTTATCAAAAATATGTTTATCGCCGAATATGAATTGGGCACCATCCACAACCACGAAACCCGTCGCCTCCGCAAACTCCTCCTTAAAAAAGTGGAACTCCGAAAATTAGAAAAACGCGTCAGCGAAAAAGGCTATTCTATTATTCCTTACCGAATTTATATCTCCGATCGTGGCCTCGCCAAAATAGATATCCAACTCGCACAGGGTAAAAAATCTTATGACAAACGGGATAGTATTAAGGAGCGAGATAATAAACGGGAGATGGATCGCTTAAAAAAGATTAGACTGTAAGGTATTTGTCATTTTATTGTTAAGGATTTTGGTCGTGTAAGTATTATTTTTGTTATACTTGTTTTGAGTGGTTCTTACTGCTACTTTTTTATCACCAAAACCTCCTCGCTATGAAAAAAATATTACCCCTTTTTATTCTCTTTTCTTTGACATTCTCTGCTTATGCTCAATCGCTTATCGGAGAAAATAAACAATGGTATGAACGCGAATCCTTTATCACCCAAGCTCCCATTACAGATATTTTAAAATTGGAAGGAGATACCCTCGTAGACAATAAATTGTACAAAAAAATCTTTCGTACAAGAGATACAGCCAATCAAGTATGGACCCTTAATAGTAGACTGATTCGAGAAGATAGCACCAAAAAAGTATGGCTCCGTTATTTAGTTCAAAACGAACCACAAGAACTATTATTATACGACTTTGATCTGGTAGTTGGTGATAGTTTCTTTATAAATGATTCTTTCCAGCCGTGTAAAATTCCGGTAACGAACGTGGACTCAATTTTATTAACAAATGGAGAAATGAGAAAGCGGATTACTTTTTCTTATCAAAGATTTGGAGGAGACCTTGATGAAACTTATTGGATAGAAGGAATTGGCAGTCATTTCGGATTATTAAGACATCTTGGTGCCTATTGTCAAGCTTCGGACTATGCCCGATCGCTCAGATGTTATTTTGAAGATGGCGAACGACTTTTTGGTCAAGTGCCGGAGGCGAATTGTTTTTATTTGTTTACAAATACGGAAGATTTGGAAGAGAAGATTAAATTTAGTGTTTATCCTAACCCAGTGAGCGAACAGCTTACACTGACTTTGCCAGATAACCAAAACCGAAGCTGGGAATTATTTAATTATCAGGGCCAGCGAGTCCGTAATGGTGAGGTGAACAATAATGGCGATCAGATTTCGGTGAAAAGTTTATCTTCTGGGATTTATTTCTTAAAAATTGAAAATCTAGGCATTCAAAAATTGATGGTTCAATAACATATTTTGAAACATATTCATAAAAAAACGCTCAAACCGAAATCCTGATTTGAGCGTTTTTATTTTTAATAATTATTCTAAATTCTTGTTCCTACAATTTCTGCTTAATCAACTTCTGCGGAATAGATCGTTTGCCTTCGGCATTTAACCAAACAAAATAAACACCACTTGGTAAATGACTGGTATTGTAAGTAAAACGATTTACTTCGTCTTCTGCAAAAGATCGCTGTAAAAATACCTGACCCAATTGATTGGTAATCATCATTTCGAACGCTCGTCCTTCCATCTTATCCAATCCGATCACTACACGATCTGTAGCAGGATTTGGCGCTAGACTGACCAACTGAGGATCGGTAAAGAAATTATCTTCTTCACTGAATAGGGTAGCGCTACTCTCACCAATAACGGCGGAATAATCTTCTACCTCACCAAAAGCTACATTGCCACAAGCCTCTGCAAAACCATCTCGAGATAAAATGACGCGCATCTTTGCTACGCCATCTCCAGATAAAGGTCCATTAGGAATACTTAGTCCTGTTCCTGTCGCCGTACTCGTTACACCACTACCGCTTTCTGGAGCTGGAACCATCTGTTCAAAGAATATTTCGTCTGATTCGAAAATATCATTTTGGTTATAGTCAATCCATACGCGCCAGTAAGCATCTGCGGTTACATAACTATAAGTGGCGGTTAGCGTGATTGAATTATTATTGTCTTGCGTAAAATTAAAGAAGGTGTTGGTAAAATCAGAATAGGGTTTTTTACCAGAAGTATTTTCCGTGCCATTGGCAACAACACTACTCACCCACTCGTGCCAAGGGAAATCACTTTCTGCTTCGCAGTTTGGTTCACCCGTCGGAGGAGTAATTCCGTTGACGGTAAAAGCTTGCATATCCACATTATTCATTTCATTGGACTCTGCAATCACTTCGTCAAAGTCTACCATGGTCAATAAAAAGTAGCTTCCAGGAGCGGTATTCGCTGGAATGGTGATCGCCCCTTCAATATCAGAGATGGTTCCAATTCCCGTATTGCCTGTTGGTACTTCTCCTACCAAAATATCATCAGTACTAAAACTAGCATCAGTACTCAGTAGAAATCCAATTCGATAATCGTCGGTAGCGGCGGCAGTTCCACTATTGATTAGATCAAAATTAAAGCTAGCTATTTCTCCCGGATTACCACTATAAGTGCCGCCATTAAATGCTATTTGGAGATCCGGTTGGTTGAAGGGAGGCGGTGTGATAGCACCATTGGTTAGACAGATATCATCTGCAATTAATTCACCATCTCCAAAACCTCGGATAGAGATTTCAATAAAAGCGGTATTAGCTGGTGCAGTTTCTGTTTTTTCAAATAAAGTATAAGTCGATCCAACTGTGAAATAATCTGTCTCATTAAGAATTGGTTGGTAACTGCTACTCATGTATTTGATACTAATCCCAGCGTTTTTATTTCCGTTATTACTACGTAAGTAAGATTTTAGTGTAAAGGTATTTCCTTCCGTAGTAGAGAATCCTCTAAATACACGGCTACTTCCATTTCCTAGCTCGACCGCATTGTTTCCAGTTCGTACGTTGTTATTAGTAATAGAGATTGTTCCTGCTTCATTCCAATCATTGAGATTGTTTTCAAAACCAGCGTTGGTTAATAAATTATTTTCACAATCATCGGTCGGAGGTGTTCCATTAGAACATGGACCGATCGGTAATTCTACAAACAAGAATAATTCACAACTATTGGCATTGGTACTATTGATATCACGGATGAATAAAATTTCGTCTCCACCTGCAATGGGAAATGGTCCGAGATTGACAGGCACATTATAATCGTAAGTATTGTTGTTATATCGCCACTGTGAATTTGGATTCGGCGTAGCTGCGGTAATTGTCGCATCGAAATAATATAAGTCATCTCCAGGATTATTTGGAGTACCATTATCATCACAAGTAAAATTACTAGTAGTTCCAGTTAGTGGACAAATAGGACCGTTGGTTCCTTCGGTGATCACAACGGTATAGTCTTCTACTTCCCCCACTGCGAAAGTCTCACAAGCTTCAGGATAACTTCCTTGCTTCATAGACACCCGCATTCGAGTACTTCCAAGTGTAGCACTTTCTGGGATCGTAATATCTGCAAAAGCTGGCGTTGGATTTCCTGGAGGAGCTGGAGCATTTAGAATCGTTTGAGCAGCGATTTCAGCATCTTCAAAAACACCATTTTGATTATAATCAATCCACACGCGCCAGTAAACATCCCAAGTGAAATAACTCCAAGCGGCTACTAAGGTAATCTCACGAGTCGTTCCTTTTCTTAAACTAGCAGAGCTTTGACCAGTAAAATCACTGTATTTCGATTTTCCAGATTGGTTATTAATTCCATCAATAAAGACGGTGTAAATCCAATTTTGCCAAGGTTGATCTCCTTCGCTTTCACAATAAACATTTGGGTTATTATTAACGGCAGCACTTCCTACTGAAGTACAGCCATTGCTATCCGTAATCGTAACGGTATAACTACCTGGGCTTGCATTATTAATATTTGGTCCGGTAGAACCATCATTCCAAATATAACTATACGGTTCAGTTCCACCAGAGACATTGGTCGTAATCGTATTTCCTGAAACGAAAATATTTGGATTAATCGGAGATGGATTGAAAATTCTAGCAGTTCCGCCGGTAGTGATTCCATTGGCATCAGCTACAGAGACGCTAGTAAAAAAGGTACCTCCTAAATTGTTGAATGTAAAATTATCCCCGGTATAAACTTCACCATCAAAAACTAATTGATAAGGAGCCGTTCCACCACTGATAGTAACGCTAAGTGTTCCATCATTTGCATCATGACAAGAAACATCTGTACTGGTTATATTGATCGTTAATGCATTATTATCATCTCCGGCATATTTGATGACACCGCCTGGATTGAAGTACCAAACACCACTGGTTGGATCGCTAATCACACCACCACCTCCGGATGAAAGTAAATAGCTATTGTTGCGATCATATCGGACAGATTCCGTTTCGTTAAAGCGAACAAAACCACCGGATCCGAATATATCACCACCGAAAAAATAATCTCCAGCAGGACTGAAAGCACCATTTATTCCTAGTAAATCACCATTGCTATTTTCGTAACGTTCAAAGGTCTGACCATCAAAGATGAAATATCTGGAAGTACTAGCTTCGTCGTCTCTACCACGGAAAAGGATTTCGCTACCATCTGGTCTTCCCGTGATATAGTCAGTATAGAATCCTGGTAAGTCACTATTATCTGGGGTATAAGTAGTGAAAGTATTATTTTCAAATTTTGATAAACCAAAAAAGCTAGTTATCCAAGCAACGCCTTGTGCATCAACATATAAATCGTTTAGATCTTCTGGTAGGTTTACTCCTTCGATATAATTAGTCCAAGTTCCAGAATTGGGTTGGTAGCGAACAAGCCATCGAGTAGTTGGTGAAAAACCTCTAGCTAAAGCATAGATAGTTCCGTCTGGAGCGGACTTAATTGATTCGATATTATTGGTAGGAATCTGTCCATTGGTATTGGCTGAAGTATAATTAGTCCAACTATTTCCATTATAATAATAGATACCATGGTTTTGAGTTCCAACCCAAAATTGATTATTACCCGTAGCCGTTAAAGACTGTAAGAATACATCGTTTGTTCCAAGCGGACTATTGCCACGATGAAAATGAGTTGTAGCGCCAGTAGTAGGATTTAATTTAGCAATTAGTTGTCTTCCTCCGATGGTAAAAAGATTTCCTGCCGCATCAAAATCTTGTTCTAGGCTACTATCTCCAAGACCTGAAAATCCTTCATATTTTAGTTCCCAGTTATTTCCATCAAAACGTTGTAAACCTTGATCGTCTGAAAAGAATCCTTGACTTAGGTAAAGATTGTCATTGGCATCTACCATGATATCGCTAACTGCGCTGGAGGTAACGGTACTATTGTTGGAAGTATAAGTAATCCAATTACTACCCGTCCATTGTTGTACAATATTTCCACCTTGCGCAAAAGTTCCAACCCAAATGGTGCCATCACTTTCAATAGCTAGTCGAGGAAAGAATTCTTCCGCTGTGGCAATTAAAGTAGGGGTGTTATTACCTGTTGCAGAGATTCGATAGATCTCTCCGTTTGATCTAGCATAATAAAGGTCTCCATTTTCTAAATATTGAAAATCGTAAATCGCTGGATCACTACTTTCAGGACCTCCTACAATAAATTGAATTCCAAACTCTGCTGTCCAAGTGGCTAGTCCACGACCAAGTGCTAGGGTAAGTTCTCCATTAGGACTAAAGCCAGCAGCATTCATACCGTTTGAAAAAAGGCCTAAGTTATAGTTTAGCCATTCACCATCACGAAATACTGAAATATCGGAATAGGTAACGGCGTAGATGGCACCATCTGGTCCAGCTTCAATAAGATTGACCGAGCTGTTTTGAAAAACTTCTGGTGTGTTATTACTATCATAAATGGTCCAGGTATTTCCGTCATAATGTTGAATTGGTCCATAACCACTGGCTGTCCAGATATCTCCATTGGGAGCAACTGTTATTACGAGGCCGGTAGAGGTTGGTGTGGTTATGTCTCCGGAACTGGTTCTGCTGATAATTTCAATTAAATCACCATTAAGATCATAATGTAAAAGTCCATTACCTGCATTGGCCCAAATGGTTTGATCCGGAGCGTTGGTTAATCCTCTGGTACTGTAATGGCCTTGATAATTGATGAATTGTGCAGAAGCATTAGTGCTAAACATTAAAAAAAGTAGCACGACTAGGTTAGCGAGCTTCTGAAAATTTAATTTTCTGAAAAACATAACTGTAAGTTTTAGTTTAGAAGTTATTAAGCAACTTCATAAGGTAAAGGAAAAAATAGGGGTAGTAAGTAAAAGAATCTTACCGGAATGTAAAAGAAAGGATTGGGGAAGGGCCAAAAATTTAAATCAAAGATAAAAAGAATTTTAGAAAATTGTGGGATTAAAGTCTTTTGGGAGGCTCAGATTTAGTATTTCTAAGGCTTTTACAAAGGAAAAATCTGGTGGAGATTGAATAATTACCCTTTTTAGGGTATGCGGATGTACAAAGGAAAATGAGATAGCATGTAGGAGCATTCCTTCAATTCCTAGTTGTTCTCTCAAATATTTATTATGCTTACAATCGCCATGAGGACGATCACCGATAATCGGATGTCGAAGGTGGGCAAAATGTTTTCTTATCTGATGAAAGCGTCCAGTTTGAGGTTGTATTTCCATCAATGAATATCGAGAAGTAGGGTAGCGGCTGATGGCATGCGGAATCTCGGTTTGATCAAGGGTACGGTAAGCACTGACGGCTGGTTGCTTTTGATGTTCGGGGGACCGGGCGAGTGGATAATCAATGGTCCCCGTATCAGCGAGGTGACCACGGACGACGGCAAGGTAAGTTTTTTTGATTTTTTGTTCGCGAAATAATTCGGATAAGCTACTTGCGGCTTCTTTTGTTTTTCCAAAAAT
>CALKJE010000443.1 GCA_937995675.1 uncultured Saprospiraceae bacterium | reverse complement strand
CATTGATCATCGTTGACTTCTTTGGCCCAAGCTCCCGAACGAATATCCCATGCCCGAATAGTATAGAAATTTCCTGCCAAGACATCCTGAAATTCAGAAGGTGGCGTGTTCAGATATGCCTCTACTTTTGGAACTAAATTTTCTTGTTTGCAAAGCCCATTTATGACGCGCGTCAAATCATCAGCTGGAAGTTGTACTACTTTATTTTCTGCCGATTTCCAATCTCCTGCATGGATTAAGGCTTCTAGTCCTAGATTTTGAATAAGTCCAAAAGATTCATCGATGGGTTTGCCAGGAAATGCATGGACGAAATACATGACTGGTAGTTGGAGTAATAGCATAGGTGAAATTTTTTATTGGTCGTTGAGATGAAAGCACGAGATTGAAAAAGAGGAGAATAGCGCTACAGAAATTTTCCTTCCGATTTCAATCGTTCATAATGTTCTTTATCACGATATTTAAAAGGCACCGCTGGATGTCCTCCGGCAATGGCATATTTGGGAACACTCTTAGCGACGACGCTGCCCGCCTGAATCACAGCACCTTCTCCAATCGTCACACCACTCAACACAATGACATCATCTCCCAGCCAAACATTGTCTTCGATGACAATATCTTTATGAATCATTGTACGATCATATGGAATATGTGTTCCATTATCAAAATTATGGTAACTGGTAATCATTTTACAACCTCTTCCTGAATGAAAATTATCACCGATGGTTACTTTTCCTGATCCAGCAATATACATTCCGTTAAAGTGGGTGTTTTTACCAAAATGAGTTTGCGATGTAAAAGTAGATTGGAACGAAACAGTAGGCGGCGTCTTATAAGACCCTGCTATCAATCGCGCACGCCATGACCAATACCTGCGCTGGATATTTCGTTGCATATTTATGAAAAAACGGTAAGTATTTTTTACAATTTTATAAATCATTCTATTTTTTTCCAAAAGGTGTTAGCCATGGCATCGGATAGACTCGCTGACTAACGATTGCAGTAATGACGAAAAAGCTAAAATAAGAAATAGCCGTAGCATACGCCGCACCCATCGTACCGTAGCTTTTTATTAAAAAATAATTTAACCCCAAATTAAAAATAATATTGAAAACAGCAATGTATGAAAGATACTTATTGTTTTTAGTATAAATGATATAACTGGAAAACATTTTATACCAACCTAAAAAGACATAGGCAAGTGCAATGATTCCTACGAACTTTATCCCATCTTGATATTCTGGAGAAAGTACAAAATATTTAAAAAGTAGAGGACTAATCAGATGTAGGATTCCTGCCGCTATCACCAAACCAAACATGATTAGATAAGATATTCGGACAATTTCCTTTTTTGCTTCTGGAGTGATTTCTTTTAGCTTTTTAAATAAAAAGGGTTGCCAAGCCAATAGAATAGCAGCTTGTAAAATCAAGATAATCATCCCTACTTTATACCCGATACTATAAACACCCAACTCCTCTCGTCCAACCATTTCTCGAATAAAAAGCTGATCAGATAAATCCATCACGTTCGCAGAAAGTATATGTAAGATCAATGGTAAACCAAAAAATAATGCATCTTTGGTATACGCCCAATTAAATTTAAATCGTAATAAACCAGATCGATAGAGAAGAAATAAAGCAATTAACCCAAATAAGATTTTAGTTCCAAAATTTCCAATCAATCTTCCTTCCCAATTCATACTCAATCCGACAATCAGTAAAATTGAAAAAAGTAAATCTAAGGTGGTCATACTCATATTGTACATTGCGTACTGCAATGGCCGACTACTTGCTTGATAGATGAGCGACAATACTTGGGGCAATAAGGTCGTCAAGGACAGCAACGGAATTATATAAATCCAATGTGTCGGAATACTCAGTAAATCTCCCAACGTTGAACCAAACAAAAAGGCCAACAAAGTCAACACTAAAAATAAAATGAGCGGATTGACGAGCGCACTACTAAGATAAGTTGGAAAATTTTCTTTTCCTTGATCTTGTCGAAAATATTCTAAATTAATCGCACCCGGAGCACTCAAAATCATAAACGATCCTAACAGCGTTACGATCGAAGTGATCGTTGTCAAATCTCCATTTTGTCCGGTACTCAAATATCCCGTAATAATCGGTAATAACACAAAACCAATCGCTTGTCTGGACAAGTTTGAAAGGGTATAAACCGACATGGACTTCCATAAATTCATATCGATTCTTGATTTTGGGTAAGATGATTTTGGATGCCTTGAACCACTAATTTGTGGCTATGACCTTCATTGGCCGTGCCGATAGTCGCATCGTAATATTGTATTTTGTCGGAGGCAATTTTTTGATTTGGAGATATGTTTTTGATTTGGTGGATTAATTCCTTTTCGTTGGTTGCTTCTGGCACCAGACCATTTTTTACAAAACTATACATGTCTTCCGTCTTACCTTCTTTATCAAATTTATAATAAATAGCATGTACATTGAGTAAGGCTGCTTCGTAGTGAATCGAAGTGTTTCCTGCAATAACTAAATCTTGTTTTAATAAAAATTTAAATGGATTTTCTTCGCGACTATTAGAAATATTTACACTAGAAGGAATACGGACTTTTCGTCGATCACTCGGGTGGGGACGATAGGTGATTTCACGATCAGGAAAGTTTTCTACCAATGCCTTCAAGAGTATTTCAATATCTTCAGTCAAGTCTAAAAGGTTTGCACAAAGTCCAATCGATTTTATTTCAGTGACTGATTTTTTCTGATTTAAATAAGGAGTGATCCGAGGAACGCCCACTAATTGTACGGCTCCTTCCACTGGTCCAGATGCTTGATATTTATCGAACGCATCTTGTCCTTCTAAAAAACTAACACTAAATTTTAATGGTGGGAAATCTGGTCGAACACAAGCATGTTGGACATAAAAAGTAGGAATATTTAATTGCTTTGCAGCTAGTAACATAGCTCGTGCTTCGATGGTATGGTCATTCGAAAAACTAATAGCGCGAGGAAGATGTTTTTTAAAAAAAAGTAAGGACGCTTCGTATTGCCCAGTCACGCGTACCGCTGCATCCCAAGCGCGTTGAATGGGATATTTTTTTTGA
>CALKJE010000442.1 GCA_937995675.1 uncultured Saprospiraceae bacterium | reverse complement strand
TAACCGTTGAAAGTATTATCAAAATACTAGAAGAACAACAGATTGATGCGGTACTTCCAACGATGGGTGGACAAACTGCACTCAACCTAGCTATCGAGGCTGGTAAGCAAGGAGTTTGGAAAAAATATAATGTCAAGATGATCGGGGTAGACCTCGATGCGATCGAATTGGCTGAAAACAGAGAAGCTTTCAAAAATCATTGCACCAGCCTAAATCTTGGATCTGCTCCTTCTATGATCGCCAACTCCTTTTTAGAAGGTAAAGAAGCTGCTCAAGAAATAGGTTTCCCGCTAGTGATAAGACCTTCTTACACGCTGGGTGGTACCGGAGGAGGTTTTGTGATGACACCAGAAGAATTTGACGAAGCACTGAGAAGAGGATTAAATGCTTCACCAACCCATGAAGTATTGATCGACAAAGCAGTCTTGGGATGGAAAGAATTTGAGCTTGAATTACTGAGAGACAATAACGACAATGTGGTAATTATTTGTACGGTAGAAAATCTAGATCCGATGGGAATCCATACCGGTGACAGTATTACCGTGGCACCTGCTATGACACTCTCAGATACCGCTTACCAAGAAATGAGATCTCAGGCAATTACCTTAATGCGATCCATGGGTAATTTCGCTGGAGGATGTAATGTTCAATTTGCTCAAGACCCGGAAACAGAAAAATTAATTGTAATTGAAATCAATCCTCGTGTATCACGTTCTTCTGCTTTAGCAAGTAAGGCAACGGGTTATCCGATTGCAAAAATTGCTGCCAAGTTAGCGATTGGTTATAATCTTGATGAATTAAAAAATCAAATTACCACCACGACTTCCGCTATGTTTGAGCCTACGCTCGACTACGTAATTGTAAAAATGCCGCGTTGGAATTTTGCTAAATTCCACGGTGCAGATCATACCCTTGGCTTACAAATGAAATCAGTAGGAGAAGTGATGGCGATTGGACGTAATTTCTTAGAAGCATTACAAAAGGCTTGTCAGTCACAAGAGAATAATCGTAACGGACTTGGAGCTGATAAAAAAGAATGGATCAGAACTTCTGATATTTTAAAACGCTTAGAAAAAGCGAGTGACGATAGAATCTATCGTTTAAAAGATGCACTCCGATTAGGTGTTCCTAGTAAAACAGTTCAGAAATTAACTCGAATCGATCCTTGGTTTATTAAACAAATCAAGCGACTGGTCGTGATGGAAGAGAAGCTAATTCGTTATAATGTAGCAGAAGATATTCCTAAAGAATTTTTCCGAGAACTAAAAGAAGTAGGGTACTCTGATGCACAAATCGCTTGGACTTTACGAATCAAAGAAATCGAAGTTACTCGACAAAGAAAGAAATTAGGGATCATGAGAAGCTACAAAATCGTCGACACTTGTGCGGCAGAATTTGAAGCACAGACGCCGTATTTTTATTCTACCTTTGATGGTGAGAACGAAAGTATTCCAAGTAATAAGAAAAAAATTATTGTATTGGGTTCTGGACCAAATCGAATTGGTCAAGGAATCGAATTTGATTATTGTTGTGTTCACGGACTCATGGCCATCCGAGAAGCTGGCTACGAATCAATTATGATCAACTGTAATCCAGAAACAGTTTCTACTGATTTTGACATCGCAGATAAACTTTATTTCGAACCAGTATTCTGGGAACATATCCAAGAAATTATTGAGTTAGAAAAACCGGAAGGAGTCATCGTTCAGCTTGGAGGACAAACCGCTTTAAAGCTTGCTGAACTATTTCATAAAAATAATATTAAAATTTTCGGAACGGATTATAAGTCTATGGACCTTGCAGAAGATCGAGGAGCCTTTTCTGATTTATTAAAAGAACTAAACATTCCGTATCCAAAATATGGTGCTGCAAAAGATACCGATGAAGCGCTTGACATTGCTCGTCGAGTAACCTATCCAGTATTGGTTCGCCCTAGTTATGTACTGGGTGGTCAACGAATGCGAATTGTCATCAACGATGATGAATTAGAACACCATGTACTGAGCATCTTTAAGCACCTTCCTGATAATAAAGTTCTAATTGACCAATTTTTAGAAAGAGCAAAAGAAGCAGAAATCGATGCGATCTGCGACGGAGATGATGTACACATCATGGGAATCATGGAACATATCGAACCTGCAGGTATTCACTCCGGCGATAGTTCGGCGATGTTGCCTACCTATAGTCTTTCTGATGAGGTCTTGGAAAAGATGAAAAAATATACCAAGCAGTTGGCCATTGCTTTAAAAATCAAAGGTTTAATCAATATTCAATTTGCCATCAAAGGAGAAACGGTTTATGTAATTGAAGCCAATCCAAGAGCATCTCGGACGACTCCTTTTATTGCCAAAGCTTATGAAGTACCTTATTTAAATATTGCTACTCAAGTGATGATTGGTTCAGCTAAATTGAAAGACTTTGAGATTATTAAAAAATTAAAAGGATACGCCATTAAAGTTCCTGTTTTTTCTTTTAATAAATTCCCTAACGTAGATAAAAATCTTGGACCGGAAATGAAATCTACGGGAGAAGCAATCCGTTTTATTGATGATTTAGAAGATCCGTTTTTTAGAAAGCTCGATCAGGAGCGATCTATGTTCTTAACGCGTTAGATAAGGTATTTAGCGAGTGTTGTTGAAAGGTATAGGTTGAATATTTCTTCAAAAAAAGCAGACTTTCAGGAACGATCTATGTTTTTAATGCGTTAGGTAGGACAATTAACGAAGTTGTAGAGAGGCCAGGTTGAATATTTCTTCAATATGAGGCAGATATAGCAGTATATATACAACTTCATTTTCTAATCAAAAAAAATACGAAATTATGAAAACAAAAAGTGAAATTGTCAAAGACTGGCTTCCTCGTTATACCGGAACAGAGTTAAAAGATTTTGGAAAATATATTATCCTAGTTAATTTTAGTCACTACGTAAAATTATTTGCAAAGTGGAATAAAGTAACCATCAAAGGCGAAGATCGCTCAATGATCAGTGCTACGGCAAACAATATTACCATTATCAATTTTGGAATGGGTAGTCCAAATGCTGGAACCATCATTGATCTACTCACTGCCATCAAACCAAAGGGTTGTATTTTCTTAGGAAAATGTGGTGGTCTAAAAACCAAGAAAAATAAAATTGGTGATTTAATTTTACCTATTGCAGCCATCAGAGGAGAGGGAACTTCCAATGATTATTTACCAGCTGAAGTACCTGCGCTTCCTGCCTTCGCCATGCAGAAAGTTATTTCTGCCAGTATTCGAGACAAAGATCGTGATTACTGGACGGGGACCGTTTATACAACCAATAAAAGAGTTTGGGAACATCGTAAGGATTTTAAAAAATATTTAAAGTCACTCCGTCCTATCGCCATTGATATGGAAACGGCTACGTTGTTTATTGCTGCTTTTAAAAATTATATTCCGCTTGGTGCACTCTTATTGGTTTCAGATATGCCAATGGTTCCAGAAGGAGTAAAGACAGAAAAAAGTGATAAAGTAGTCACTAAAGATTTTGCTGAAACACATCTTAAGATTGGTATCAACGCTCTGAAAAAATTAAGCAATGACGATCAAACAGTAAAACATCTTAAGTTTTAAAAACTTATAAAAGTTAATAAAAACGGCCATCTAGTTTTCACTACTAGATGGCCGTTTTTATTGAGATTGTTTAAGAATAGCTCACTTGACTACAAAATGATCTATTTTTCGCACAAGCAGTCATTTCTAATTAACCTCATTTTTCAAAATCAAACCTGCCTGCCGGCAGCGACTTCAAGCGCAACTTCAAAAGCAAAAGCAAAATCTGCTAAAAGAGAAATAATTTTTTTAAATGGCGATAATTTTACAATAACAGACTAGATAAAGTATCAAAGAAATACGATAGAAATGTTTGGTTTTGAAATTGATTTTGCGCTTGCGCTTGATTTTTCTCACCTTATAAAGTACATAGAAACTTCGCACCAGCCAGAATCAAATTCTACCCTAATGCTCTTAAGCGTTTTCGAATGGCAGGAACGGTGCTAGATTTAAAATTCAATTCTTCTTCTTGAATTCGTCCTTTAACTTTTGTGGTTTTTCCAGCAAAATAATAAGTACCTTCTTTAATTCCGATTCCTACAATATTGATCTCTTCGTTGGTAGGTAGTCCAGCTATGATAAACTGATCTTTTTCTCGAACGGCTGGCATGCAAGTTCCGTGATTTTCTAATATTACCATCACAAAAATATCTGCCTCTGTTTTTTCCGTGATTTTCAGCGTTGTGGTAGAACCATTCGTACTCAAAGGTCTAGCACAGTTGATCCATCCTAAACGAGAAGTACTAATTTCGGAAGGCGGTTGAGTGGTAGAAACAGCTGCTTTCTTTTCTTTGGAAAAAAAACCAAATCCTGAATTTGGCTTTTCTGCTACTTCCGAACCATAAACAAATTTGCTGTACTTGTCCTGAACCCAAGGACGACCTTTTTGATCAGGATGAACACCACGATAAATCTGTCGCTCTTCCCATTGATCTCTAAGATTAGTAGGTAGTTCGATTTTTATAGCATAATTGGTTTGAATATCTACATACTCGTCATCGCAGGTCGCGTTGATGTAGACTGCATAAACACTATCTAAAAATTCTGTACCCGTCTCCGTTGTTAAGTTATCCAGAATAATATCACGCTTATTGGTAATTTCTTTTAACTCTATTTCTACTTTCCCTGTAATAGGAATACCATTCATAAAAGTTAGCGCATCCGCCTCTAGGGTAATTACGGTTCCTCGTTTCCCTCGTAAAACATTCCGTTCAAAGGGATAAATCTTAAAACGTTGCGTTGGCACAGCAAATTCTTCTGGTAAAATAGCAGTCATTATATAATATAGTGTTCAATACGAGACTGTTCAATTAAAGTGTGTCTTTTTCCAGCCCGCACCTTGTATTCCTAAAGGAAGGCTTGCCCGCTGACACACTTTACGGAACAATCCCCGATACAACTTCATTCCCTAATTCTATCTTTTCAAAATTTGAGTGAATCAGGCAATTTTTGAAGTATTATTTTTACTCGTTTCTCTTCTTTGTGTTAATTGTAATTCCACTTGAGCTGCTCGAAAGCCTAGCTCTTGAAATAATTCGGCATCTGGATTTTGAAGTGGTAAATGCAATGAAACATTTCCCTTCAGCCTACTAATTGTATTGGCCAATAATTTTCGACCAATCCCCACATTTCGATGCGCTTTATGCGTAGCAAAATAACTGATGATATGGCCTGGACCAAAACGTTCCATTCCAGTATGGTTAACTACCACCACGGCAATGAGTTCATCTTCATCGCTCATGGTCATAATAAAACCACCAAAAGAAGGAATATCTTTAACTGCAGCCTCCAATGCCGCAGATATTTTTGTTTGTTGTAAATTTCCAACTTCCTGATTTTTAACTAAAAATCGGGAAATTGCATTTTTCTCAAAAGGAGTGATCTTTGTAAAAGGATCATAAATAGTTTGCTTTACCATACTACTGTTTTTAGTCTGTTTGTTAAAATTAGCGGTGTGCAGTCACTAATTCCAGCGTCGTAAACGTGGAAACCGAACAAGAAAAAGTCGGTCAAGTAGATTGTAGGTAGGTTGGAAGGAATAAGTTAATATCTCATCCCTAAACCGGAAAACGACACCATCAAAAGTATTATTATGACGAATGTCCGACTCCAAAGTATACAAAAATAATATATTTTTATGATTATAAAAACTTACCGCTCATTTTCATTCAACTTAACTCCATTATAATCAACCTGTTATGCGTAAAATTCTATTTATTTATTTTTTATCAATTTCCTTGTTTAATCACTTATCTGCACAGAATACAAGCAATGAAACGGAAAAAATTTCACCAGCCTTATCCACTCAAGTGGTAAATGGGACCACTAATCTTGATTTTATTATCATTCTAAACAACCAAGCTGATTTAAGTGCTGCCGCAACTAAGACGGATAAGGTAAGCAAAGGAACTTATGTTTTATCTGAGCTGCAAGCTACCGCTACCCAAACGCAAGCGGCACTAGTTGATTATCTGAATCAAGAATCTATGCCTTATCAAACTTTCTATGTGGTCAATGCCATCAAAGCTATTGGAAATGCGGATCAATTGATGAGCATTGCTCAATTTCCGATGGTAAAAAAAATAATTGCCAATAGTCCTTATCGTCTAGAAGATCCGACTGAAATTGCTACTTCCCAACTCACTCCAACTGAAATAGAATGGGGTATTCAAATGATTGGTGCTGATCAAGTTTGGGAAATGGGTTATACTGGACAAGGTACGGTCATCGGCGGACAAGATACAGGTTACGATTGGAGTCATCCTGCACTTCAAACAAAATACCGTGGTTATGTTGATGCGGATTCTGCAGATCATAATTTTAACTGGCATGATGCCATTCATTCGATTAATCCACTCAACGGAGATACGACTAGCAGTGCCACCAATAATCCTTGTGGTTTAGATGTCACGGAACCTTGTGATGATCGCAGACACGGAACTCATACGATGGGTACCATGGTAGGATCAGATGGAGAAAATGAAGTTGGGGTTGCTCCCGATGCAAAGTGGATCGGTTGCCGAAATATGGAACGAGGTTGGGGATCACCTGCTTCGTACATCGAATGTTTTGAGTGGTTGATGGCTCCAACTGATTTAAATAATGAAAATCCCAATCCAGCCCTAGCACCTCATGCTTTTGCTAATTCTTGGGGATGTCCACCAGTCGAAGGCTGTGATGCAAGCAATTTCAGTATCATGGAAACAGTCGTCAATAATGTAAAAGCTTCTGGAGTAGTTGTCGTTGTTTCGGCTGGAAATAGTGGCCCAGAATGTAGTACGGTTACTAATCCAGCAGCGATTTTTGAAAATAGTTTTACCGTAGGTTCTACGCGATCCAATGATACTATTTCTGGATTTAGTAGTCGTGGTCCAGTTCTCGTAGATGGAAGTATGCGTATGAAACCGGATATCTCTGCACCCGGTTCACAAGTTCGTTCGACCACCCCCGACAACCAGTATGCAGTCTTTAGCGGTACTTCGATGGCTGGACCTCATGTAGTTGGAGTCGTTGCGTTGATTATTTCTGCGAATCCATCCTTGGCTGGACACGTAGATCAGATTGAAGAAATCATCAAACAATCTGCCGTCGCAAAAATGACGGATCAAGATTGTGGTAATACGCCAGGAACTGCTGTTCCAAACAATACTTATGGACATGGAAGAATTGACGCACTGGCAGCGGTACAACTCGCCTTAATGACAACTCCGACAGAGGAATTATTTTCTTCCCCCATTAATGTTTATCCTAATCCTTTCACCAATGAATTACATTTTGATTTAGGCGAAATAACGGGTCGTACTTCTGTAGAACTATTTAATGCAACAGGACAGTTAACATTAAAGTCCGCGTTTGAAGGAACGGGAATTCATCAGCTGAACCTATCAAATTTAAGTACTGGTATTTATTTCTATCATTTAGAAAATGGGAATCGAGTGATGCGTGGGAAGGTCGTAAGGAAATAAAAAAGGTAGTAAGTAAGAATCATAGACCAAAAACGTAGATACAAGGCATGCCTTGTATCTACGTTTTTGGTTTTTACAGATCAACCTGATACTTTTCTAAACAACCTGATATTTCGGTTTCTTCCCTGCGAATACTGCTAATAAATTATCAACGGCCACCATCGCCATTTTTTCACGAGTAGCGACGGATGCGCTAGCGATATGTGGAAGTATAACGGTGTTTTTAAGACTTAAAAAACGAGGATTGATATTGGGTTCATTTTCAAAAACATCTAAGCCCGCACCAGCAATTTTGTCTGATTCTAATGCGTCGAGCAGCGCTTCTTCATCGATAATTCCTCCTCGACTGGTATTGATAAGAAATGCAGACTGTTTCATTTTCTGTAAAGCGGCCTCATCTATCAAGTGATGGGTATCTTGGTTATAAGCTACGTTTAGCGAAAGAAAATCAGACTGGAGTAGTACTTCATTGAATTTCACATAACGGAGTCCCAATTTTTTTTCTTCTCGAACGGTCAACCGGGTACGATTCCAGTAAACGACATTCATATTAAAACCTCGTGCACGCTGTGTAAGTGCTTTACCGATTCGCCCCATACCAATAATTCCTAAAGTGCTTCCGTGAATATCTGCTCCCATAAACTGCATAGGACTCCATCCTTTCCATTTTCCACTGCGCAATAAATCCCCTGCTTCCAATACTTTTCTAGCCGTCATTAACATGAGGCCAAATGTCATATCTGCGGTCGTTTCCGTCAGTACGTCTGGCGTATTTGTCACTATAATTTTTCGCTCAGTCGCGGCGGTAACATCAATATTATTATAACCAACAGCATAATTACTTACTACCTTTAATCGAGGAGCAGCGTCCATTAATTCAGGAGAGATCGTATCTGTCAATAAACAGAGTAAGCCATCTTTATCAGATACTTTTTCTTTTAACTCTTCTGGTGTCATCACTCGATCGTGTGGAAAAATCTCTAGATCAACTTTTTCTTCTAGTTTTTCAATTGCGACTTCTGGTAGTTCGCGAGTTAATAAAACCTTAGGTCGGTTAGTAGCCATATATGAGTTTATATTAGGGGTATAAATATAATATTTTTCCGATTTAATTTTATGAAATAAATCTCAATACTAAAACAAATTTAATACAATTTAGGTTGTAAATATTTCCGTAAAAAAAGGATAACTTCAAAGAGATGAAGTTATCCTTTTTTATATTTAAACATTGAAGTTATTCCACTACCATCGGATTATTTTTTCAACCCATTCATTACTATTTGATTTTACCTTTAGAACGTAAACCCCTAATGGTACATCACTAAAATCTATTTTCAGTTCGTCATTTTCATAAGCGTGCATTGGTGTTAATACTTTACCGGCTAAGTCATAAATTTTCCAAGAAATACTTTCGTCGTTCAGTTTTATTCCTGTTACACTCAACAAATTTCTGACTGGATTAGGATAGGTTATTAATGATTTAGTTTTTAATGCCTCAACACTTTTGACTTTGCTATATGAAAACACTCCATCTTCATCCCATTGTTTTAATCGATAATAATAAATCCCAGGAGATGGAAGTTCATCTAAAAATTGATATAATCTTTGAGCTGTACTATTCCCGGATGCTGTCACCGTTCCCATCTTATCCCACTGTTGTAAATCTGAAGTTCTTTCGATTTCGAAATGGCTCGTATTTCGTTCACTTCCAGTGTTCCATTCCAGCATTACGTATTTTCCCTCTACCACCTTTGCAGTAAAAGACTCCCATGTTACAGGTAAGGAGATCATTGTATTCATAATACCAGCTAAATTTCTTATATAAGCCGCTTGGTAATAAATGGCAGGTTCAGTGATTTCCCAGGATGCTTGTGAAGATTCAGCATTCCAATCTAGATAACTTTTTTGTGGTGGTTGATTATACGGTGGTGTCAACGAAATATCTTGATCATAGTTTTGATTCGGTCCGCCAGTGATATAACCTGGCGCGGGACCAAGTGGTGAATTAAGTGCATGATCATAATCAGTTCCATCAGCAAACCAAGCATGATAAATCTCATTGACACTACGTTCTGCTCCGTATGCGTACATGTTTGATAGATACACTAAACCTAATGGATTCACTCCATGAAAATAATGAATTTGTTCTACGGCTTTTTGAGCATATGAGCTAGTATTATCTGGTAATAGTTCATATTTGTTATAAATCAAATTTAGGTTTGCTAGATTAGCCTTTGGTTTATTACTCCCCCAGTGGTAAGACCAATCTGGTACGAAGGCACGATATAAATCAGAATCATCAAATCCAAAATAATTATTCCAATTGTTTTGTGCAGCTGTCATCGCATTATCAATAATAGTATTAGCGGTAGTTGCATCTGCACTAGGCAAAGTGGCATAACGTAATAAAGCATCTATCTTTATGGTATTATAGTTATCCCAAAGATCACCTCCTATTGGAGGAGCATCACTAAGGTTCGCTATCAAATAATTTTCATAAGTCAGAGATCCTGTTAATAAATGTAAATATATCGCAGCCGTAATAGCTTCACCTCGTTGCTCAGCCATACTGCGATCAGCATCTCCAGCTTTGATTGTTCCGTCGTCACAGTTTTCATCCAAGTTATTACTATCTAAAAATGGCTGTACATATGTCCAAGCCAATTCTGCTTTGGTTCTTAAATTTTGTGCATAACTAGACAATGGGCCAATATCTTGGAATACCAAAGCAGCATGTGCAAACATAGAAGCGACAGAGATACTAGCGGAGGTACAGGCTGGACCATAATAACGTGGATCTGTATTTAAACTTGGAGGACTCTGCGCATTATCATCATAATTGATACTACCCATTTTGATATGTACCGATCCATCTGCATTGGTCATTTTTTCCAAAAATTCTAGTTCCCATTTTATTTCATCTAAAATATCGGGAATTCCATTACCTGATTCTGGAATATTCCAATCATCTCCAAATAGATTCATATTTTCTTCATAAGCAGATAATAAATCATGAATAGGCTCTAGTGCAAAAGTGACGTATTTATTATAATCTCCAGCATCAAACCATCCACCGGACATATCTCGATACGCTCCCACATTATTAGGGTCTGAGAGTTTACGGGTTTGGGTATCCTGTGTAAAAGAAGAACCGTCGCTCCAATTACTTCCAGCGTGAATCTCATTTTTTTCTATTCCACAACGGTTATAAAAAAACATTCTTCCCGCAGCTTTTAGCACTTCATCATAAACTTCAAAACCGATAGTAAACTCAGCGGAACGTTCGTCATTAGCCTGATCATAGACGTAGTAGTTGCCTGGAGTATTAATAGGAGAGAAATCAAACCACCATCCTCTATCACCTGATTGAGCATGGGTGGTACCTTGATTCCATATTGTAGGAGCAGCGAGAAAAACCACTTCATCAGAATCTGCATTTCTTAATTCTAAAGTAGCAGGCGGCTCATAATTTTCAGTGGCATTAAATCCAATCTGGGGATCCAAAAGCACGGCTACTTTTTGAGTATTGGGTAAATATCCAAATTGATCAATTTGAATAAAAGAACTTACTGTTTGAGCATCAATCATAAAAATGCTGATACCAAATAAAAATAGGATCATGATAGAAGTTCGCATCTTGAGTTATTTTGGAGAGTTAGAAATTACTAGATTAAGATCATCCTATTGATAGAACGATAAAGAGATGAAACACCCTACTTTCAAGAATAATTTGCTCAAAAAAGCGTGTGATTATCACTATTTGGATAATCACACGCTCTGAACTAAAGATCAATATTAACAATTATTATTTTACCGTTACATTTCGAGTAACCACTTTTTCATCCATTTTTAATCTAACCCAGTAGGTGCCTTTGGCTTGCTTTGTTAAATCAATTTGATAAGTATGATTACTAAATGATTCTTCGTTGGTCCGGTAAACTTCCTGTCCGATAGAATTAAATACGCTAAGTTGAACCGCTGCGCTTCTTTCCATCTCTAAAGCTACTGCAAAAAGTCCGGTAGTTGGATTAGGGCTTAGGGTCAATGCCGTCAAACCTTCAATATCATCTACATTAACCAAATTGTCTACCGTATAATTACCCGTAAAAATACAACCATTATCATCTGTAATTTCCAGCATATAATCTCCGCTCGGCAAGTTAGAAATATCCTCTGTCATTGCGCCATTAGACCAAAGAAAAGTAAAAGGAGCTGCTCCACCACTAACGGTCACATCAATCGCTCCATCACTATTGGTTCCGGTCTCATCTGTAATATCGGCAGTAGCGGCATATCCCATACAAGCATTAATTATTTCGAAGGTTTCGGAGTAAGCACATCCATTAGAGGCCGTAACTGTTACACTGTAAGTTCCAGGAATCAGATTCATTAAGTCTTCCGATATTGCTCCATTAGACCATTGATAAGTATACATATCATTACCTGTTACCGTCAGATCAATACTACCGGGGGCGCCATTTATCAAATTCGTTGCTACTCCTTCAATCGTTGGAGCCAGACAATTTCTAACCACTACATTATCGAGTGCGATATCTGATGTAAATACCGGAGAACCGTTATTATTAATATCACCAGAGATGGTTACCTCTACTACCGAGCCAATGAAGTCATTCAGGGAAAGTGATCGGGATTCCCAGGCTTGTGCATCGCTAGCTTGCTGCTGCCCAGAGAGGATATCTATGATTGACTCATTGCCCTCTTGATCGTTTACTCTGACGATCAAATTACCAATAGCGCCACCAAACATGTGATAATCAAATCCAAATTGTATATCATCTCCACTAGTCAAGTCAATACATTCTGTACTGATAATTCCTTCGTCTGTAAAGTTGGCTCCAGAAGTTTCCATATAAATATAATTACCGCTTCCTCCTGAACCAGTAGCTGGGCCTGTACCATCAGAGGTCGTTGGTCCGGTCGCTACTTCAAAAAATAAGTCTCCTTGATTATAAAGGAAAGGTAGCTCTGTCGCTCCTATTTCCAATCCTTCAAAGTCGACTAAAAAATCAGGTCCGACGGTTTGTTTATTCGCAACACCTTTAGAAGTAAGGTCATTTGAATTATTAATATCTCCATCCAAGGCAGTACGAACACCTAATTGATAGTTCCCTTCTATCGAAAGATCTACTGTTGCCATAAAGGTATAGCTAATCGTCATTCCGCCAGTCAATGGTCCAGGAATCATTTCAGTAGCGATTACGGTTCCATTCAACAAAGCTTCCACCGGAATATTAGATACTGGATCATTACCTAGATTGGTTATTTCGAAAGTAATGGTTTCAGCATTGGTCAATCCACAACCAGACACTGGCGAAGAAAATGCCTGTGTACCAAGATCTGCAGCAGCATTTGGATCAAAACTTACTTCATAACCAAATATTCTATCTGGTGTAGCTTGATTCATTCCTCCTAAGATTAAGGTTTGAGCGTCATCCCAAGTATTGGTCAAAAATAAACCACCTGCAAGCGCTCCATCTGTGTTCAAATCTTGATTTACATCTCTTCCTACGCCAGTTGGTGTTCCTGTATTAAGATCTATCTGAGAAATTAAAGAATTCGAAGGATTGCCTGCCTGATGAAAAACCCAAAGGTATGGCCCACCTACGCTAATATCGTCAAAAGCTGCTCCATACATACCTCCTAGCGTATGTGTGGTCACCGGAATGGTTGACAACACCGAACCAGTAATACTAATTGAGTAAATAGATGTATTAAAATTACCTACCCAAAATCCTCCATTACCACTATCCAAACTTGGATCATAAGTAATAAATCGAATGGGATCAGGTGAGCTGGTGTTAACCGAATTAATCACCGTTTTCGTTACTGGATCAATCCTATGAATCGAACTGGTATTATTTGCTGCCCAGATATTTGTTCCGTCCCAAGTCATTGCCCGAATGAAACCAGAATTTTCATCAAATAATTCAGGTAATGCGAAGTTTTCTACAAAACTTCCATCATTAGCTAAAACTACAATGGTATCTTCATTCCAATTAGCTGCCCAAAAAAAAGAGTCAGCATGAACAACACCGGCCAAGGCGCCCTGTTCACTATCTGTAGAAGCATCATAATCAAATAATAAATCCCACTGAGCTAATGTAGAAATACTGGGTGTTGATACGGGTCCAGTCGGTCCTAGTGGAGCATGTTCTGATTGCGCGGTCAAGATACCAGCATTGACAATAAAGACCAGTATTAATAGATAAAATTGGTGTGGTGTTCTGATGTTCATTTTAATTGTTTTGAAAGGTTTTGATGTTCTTTAAAAGAATCTATCTGTAAGATAAGAAATGGTTTTAATTTTATATAAAAAAAGAAATAAAAAAGCCTCCTCCCGGCGGGGAGGAGGCAAATTCCAAGGAACTGATTTCAATAAATTAGTCCCAGAACAGCATCTTTGACAAAGAGTTACATTAGATTTTACTCTTTGACTTATTTTGAAAAGTGGAAGTGACCAGATTCCTGATCACTTCCCTGATACACTTATCAAATTAAAATAATATCGTATGGGGTATGACTCGTATGCCACCTGCAATACGGATTGTTTTGCTTTTATTTTTTTAAAAATAAAAATTCCTGATACTTTCAAAAAAGCACAGAACAATACAAAACATCAATTTTTTTAAAAAATAGTTGTTACCGAATAGCGACAAATTAATGTGCATTCAGCAGGGTCGGTTAGTGGGATGCTAAGGCCTATGATGCGTGCTTGTCTAAAGTTCCATTAAGTGTTAGAATTAACAAATTTGGACAAACGCTAAAATATTTCTTACATCGGTTGGGATGGACAGCATCTTGAATAAACAGAATGCCTTCTTCGTTTATACCATTTAGAATTAAGAAGGTTTCAGTTTAATATTTAAATATTACAAATATTAACATTCATACATCTAGATTCAACTTCTTTTCAAATAGTCTGATGCTTAAATCTATGTTAAAGATCAAACGATTTGTTATTTTTGAAACAAAAAGTTTCAAATTTATTTGAATTATAACATTTTTTGTTTTATGTTTGTGGCGCGCGCATCATCATCGGGATACACAACTATGTATTCTATAGAAACACTAAAATATTATGAGTAAAACAACATTTTTCGTCAGACCTTTAAAACATCGGATCATCATGAAATCAATTCTTACCAAACAATGGATCAGTCAGCACTTCTTTAAAATCATCTTTTTAGGTATGTTCATTTTGTTATTGCAACAAAAAAATCTGAACCTTCAATTTAACTTAAGCAACCAAGAGGTGGTTGCAACCACTGAAACCAATACAGCATCTTCGGGGGAGAAGACTTCTTGGTTTAGTCAATTGAAACCAAGTCATCTAGCTTCTCATCTAACTGGTGGCCTCGCCGAAAAAGAGGAACCAGTAAGAACAACACAGATGGGACATCAGGATAATTTGGCCAATACCTACAGCAACATGACTTACCAAGAGTCTGCTCCCAAAGCGGTTCCTACTCGAACAAAAGCACAACTGAAAAAATTAAAAAAACAACGCGCTTATGTAGAACGATTCGCCAATGTAGCTCAAGTTGAAATGAAAAAATATGGCATCCCTGCCAGCATCAAACTAGCACAGGGATTGATAGAAACCAACGCCGGTGAAAGTCGTCTATCCATTAAAAACAATAACCATTTTGGAATGAAATGTTTTTCCAAAAAATGTAAGAAGGGACATTGCAGCAATTTTACAGATGATAGCCATAAAGACTTTTTTAGAACTTATAAAAGTGCTTGGGCAAGCTACCGATCACATAGCAAAATGCTGGTTAGTAATAAGCGTTACAAAAAATTATTTAAACTAGAAATTACAGATTACCAAGGATGGGCGAAGGGTCTATACAAAGCTGGATACGCTACTGATAAGCGCTATGCAGAAAAACTAATCAGCATCATCAAAGAATTAAATTTACAACAATACGATGAGTAGGGGCGAATTCTAATCTGATGTAGGGGCGAATTGCAATTCGTCCCTACAACATATTATAGAAGGGCGGAAGTACCGTACTTTGGTCAAAGTGATTCGGAGGTGGATTTCCGTAAATTGGGGTTGTAGCGCGTCGTCTACAGCCCCTCTTTATTGAATTTATCTTAATTAAATTTTTGTGTTTTATCTTCGAAGTGTACGTCTTTATCTTTTTTTAGATGAAGCTGAATATTGATCACTAGTTCTTCTCCTCCAGCCTCCAGGGCTGCGTCCTTGGCTCGCATCGCGACTTCCATTACTTCATTAAGTGGACCTTCCAATAGTGTAGCAAAAGGTTGTACTTCATATTTTAAATCTGATTCTTGTACGACCTTAATTGCCGCATCAATGATAGGATAAGCATCTGCTGAATTGACTGGAATAATTTGCAAAGATAGATTGACGATCATTAGTTTATTCAATTACAGAACGAATAGATCGTACTAAGTCTTCTGATCGAGGAGCCATTACAAACTCTACTCGACGGTTCTCTGTTTTACCTGAAGCAGTCTCATTCGAAGAACGCGGTTTAAATTCTCCTTGCGCACCAAGCATTACTTGCGAAGGGCTTAGATCATAATCTTCCGTCAGCAAACGTACCACCGTAGCAGCCTGCTGAGCACTAACATTCCAATTGTCTACGCTTGATTTGCGGGCAGGCGGTGCATTATCAGTGTGTCCTACCACGGTAAGATTCATTGTAGGATAACGACTCAAGACTTCGCTTAGTTTTTCTAAAACCGTTAAAGCTAGATCATTGACTTTCGTCACGCTTTTGGATTTAAAAATTAGATCATCTAATAAGATCAATCTTACTTCTTCCAATCCAGTTTCAATAAAATATTGCGCCTGTAAAATCCCGCCAATTTCTTGTCGTAGGTCACCAGCCAAAGTTCCGATCAATTGGGTATGTCGATCTAAGGTGGTATTTACTTCAGCAATCAATCCTTTTAAAGCCCTGATTTCAGCATCTTTTTGCTGAAGGTTTTGGTTTAAATTCTGTTGAGTCGAACTAGATCTAGAACTAACATTTTCAATAGTTCCCTCTAGTTGAGCAATCCGATCTTCTAGCTCACCACGCAACATCAACAATACATTATTTTCTCCTTTGGCTTCAGCCAATTGCAAATTAAGATTATTGATAGATTCTTCAGCGCGCCTGATTTTGCTATCTCGCAAAGTCGTTTCTTGTTCCAGAATCGCAGCCTCTTTTTTAGCCTGTGTTTCTAGTGCTAAAAGGTGTTTTTTATTGCTAATACAACCGGTCAGTAGAAAGATTGCGCCAACAAAAAAGATATTTTTCTTAAGTAGCATAATTATGTTATTCACCGTCTTTTTTCTTAATTTCTTTTGCAGCCTTTTCCACATCTTTTGTCGCCTTCTTTAGCGCTTCTAAATCTTTTTCCCGATTTTTATTTCCGTCAGCCTTTGGCTTTTTAGGTGCGGTACGCTCAGGTTTAGCAGTCGCTTTAGTCGTTGATTTTTTTTCCGTTTTATCGAAAGATAATTTGTCCTTATCTGCATTTACATAAATGGTATCTCCAGCAGAGAACTCACCACTAAGTAAATACTTTGAAAGTTGATTGGTTACTTCTCGCTGTAATACTCGCTTTAGTGGACGTGCTCCAAATTGAGGATCGTAGCCCATCTCCGCCAATAGATCCTGAGCAGGATCGGTTAATACCAATTCCATACCTTGCTCTTTTATCATTTTCTTTGTTTTCTTTAGCAGAATAACTAAGATCTTTTTGATTTCTTCGCGTGATAATGGCAAGAACATGATTTGCTCATCAATCCTATTTAAAAATTCTGGACGTAAATTTTCTTTTAAAGCTTCAAAAACTTCATTCTTGGTCGTTTCAATAATATCCTCGCGGTGATTATCTCCCAATGCATCTAAGTCTTCAAAATTTTCTAGAATCACTTCTGCTCCCATATTGGAAGTCATAATGATAATGGTATTTTTAAAATTAGCTACCCGACCTTTGTTATCTGTGAGTCGTCCATCATCTAATACCTGCAATAATATATTAAAGGTATCGGGATGCGCCTTTTCAATTTCATCCAATAGGATAATCGAATAAGGTTTTTGTCGTACTGCTTGCGTCAGCTCTCCACCTTCATCGTATCCTACGTAGCCCGGAGGAGCACCTACAAGTCGAGAAACAGAATGACGTTCCTGAAATTCACTCATATCAATTCGGGTAATGGCTCGTTCGTCATCAAAAAGTACTTCTGCCAAAGCTTTGGCAAGTTCCGTTTTTCCTACCCCTGTTGGTCCTACAAAAATAAAAGAACCGATCGGACGATTAGCATCCTGCAATCCTGCTCGGCTACGACGAACAGCATCCGATACTGCTCGTACCGCTTCGTGTTGACCGATCAGTCGTTTACCTATTTCTTCTTCTAGTTTGAGTAATTTATCTTTTTCACTCTGAACCATTTTTGAAACAGGAATTCCAGTAGAGCGAGCAACTACCTCTGCAATATCATTTGCGGTTACTTCCTCATTGGTAAAGCGATTTTCTTCAGGAAGTTTACTTAATTTTTCT
>CALKJE010000441.1 GCA_937995675.1 uncultured Saprospiraceae bacterium | reverse complement strand
GACGTAGCTTCAGAAAAATTGGTTTTACTATTGGACCAAACCATAGATATTATTTCTAGAATTCGAAACGAGGTAAATGTCATACCTTTTGTTAATTCCATTTTAGAAAAATCTACGAATGAATTTGAGATTTATGAGTTTGAAGAATTGATGGGATTTATTAAAGGAGGACCATCAATCTCCAAAACAAAATTATCGGAAGAAGAATTAGACAAGATTTTATTGATGGCCGATAATTATTTTGAATCTGAATTTAGAAAGGGTAATGAAAAAGAACTTTTATGTGGGCTGAGAGAAACAATTAAAGAACACAAACTTTGTTATTCAATCAGTTGGTGTATGCGTTCTGAAAAATATACTTCAAGGATGAAAAAAGCTTTGGTGATTGGAACAGGCCCTTTGATGATATCCAAAAAATCAGAGAAATTTCAATTTATGGGATCTTCTCCAATGATAGATTGGATCTATCTTTTTGAGCTAGAAATTCAAAACCTAGAAGAATATTTTTATTTAGAAATTCCATACGAAAAGAAAAACATCTCCAAGCTAAAAGCAGCGCTTAAATGTTCTACCCCAGAACTTTTAAAGATGGTGGATGAAAACAAGAAAATCACTTTTTCAGAACCCAAAGCTTGGAATAGCCACCTTCCCGATTTTTCAGATATCGCTAGAGATTTAAACCAATCAGGTATAGCGTGTCAAGTGGAAATAAAAACCAGAGAAAGAAAGTAAATCCTTTATCCATATATTTTTGTAATTTGCTGCTCAGGACAAGCGCATTTTTATGATAGAATTTATACTAAACAATCAGATTATTAGGACCTCCACCAATTCGGGTATTCCATTACTCGATTTTATACGAGATCACCAACAATTAAAGGGAACCAAAACAGGTTGTCGAGAAGGAGACTGTGGTGCTTGTACAGTGCTGGTTGGGACCTTGAATGGAGATCGGGTTGATTACCAAACGATCACCTCTTGTATCGCTCCTTTGGGGAATGCACATGGGAAACATATTGTGTCGGTTGAAGGAATTAATTTGCCTAAAACCTTAAATACCGTCCAACAAGCGATGGCAGATAATTATGCTACTCAATGTGGTTTTTGTACGCCGGGGTTTGTGGTTTCTATGACTGGTTTTGCCTTAAAACCGGATAGCGCTTCGCCCAAAGAATACCATACTTGCAATGATGCTATTAGTGGAAATATCTGTCGGTGTACTGGCTATAAATCCATTGAGAAAGCGGGACTTTCTATTGAGAAAAAACTTGCTAAAAAATCAGACAATGATCAGATCTCTTGGTTGATACAAGAAGGATTTATTCCAAATTATTTTGAAACCATTCCTGCAAAATTAAAAGAAGTAGAAAGGTCAATCTCTACTTCTCAAAAGGAAGTAAAATCAACAGCTCCAAAAGTCGCCAATGGAACGGATTTATATGTCCGCCATGCAGATAGACTTCGAGACAAAGAGGTTCGCTTATTGGTTCACGAAAAAGCGCTTTCGGGTATTTCTTTTGACGATGGAATTTGTACGTTAGGAGCCAATACTACGGCTACCGAAATTCAAGAAAATGAACAACTAGGAGCACACTTTCCAAGACTAAAACATTTTCTAAAATTAGTTTCTTCTGAGCCTATCCGAAATATGGGAACCTTGGGTGGTAATTTTGTCAATGCTTCTCCGATAGGTGATATGTCCATTTTCTTTTTGGCGCTAAATTCTACTTTGACGATTCAGAAAGAGGATGGAAGCGAACGAAAAATTCCTTTTCAATCTTTTCACCAAAACTATAAAGTCTACGATTTAAAAGAAGACGAAGTTTTAAAAAACATCTCTTTTAAACTCCCAGGTGAGCATGATTTTTTCAATTTTGAAAAAGTATGTAAACGAACTCATTTGGATATTGCAAGTGTAAATTCCGCTGGAAAAATTTCGATAAAAAATGATAAAATAGTAGATGCACATTTTTCTTTAGGAGGCGTAGCAGCCATTCCAAAATATTTATTTAAGACGAATGAATTTTTAATTGGAAAAGAAATTTCTAATAAAACAATAAGCGAAGCCATCGAAATTTTACAATCTGAAATTTCTCCGATTAGTGATGTTAGAGGAAGTTCTGAATATAAACGATTGTTAGCGCAACAATTATTTTTAGCGCATTTTGTGGAGTTGTTTCCCGATAGGAATTAGAATGGGAATGGGAATTAGAATGTGAATTAGAATGTGAATTAGAATGTGAATGGGGTTCTTTTTCGAAAATAGGTTTGGAATAGATTTGTGGCAATTAAAAAATAGGTATGAAAAATATAGATAGTTTCACGCATGTTAGAGGAGAGTCATTATTTGTCAATGATTTGATGTTGCGTCATGATGCCTTATTTGGATTGTGTTTTGATTCTCCGAAGGCACATGGAAAGATAAAATCAGTGGATTATTCCAAAGCAACAGCGGTGGAAGGTGTGGTGAAAATTTTTACTTATAAAGATGTTTTAGGTGAAAACCAAATCGGTGGTATTATTCCAGACGAACCCTTATGGGCGGAAGATGAAGTTCATTTTTGGGGCCAACCCATCGCTTTTATTGTGGCAGAATCTGATGCCATTGCTAAAAAAGCAAGATCCTTAATTACGATAGAGATCGAAGATCTACCGGTCATTACAACGGCCAAGCAAGCAAAAGAAAAAGGTAGTTTTATCAATGCGCCTCGTTCCTTTA
>CALKJE010000440.1 GCA_937995675.1 uncultured Saprospiraceae bacterium | reverse complement strand
CTACATTACTATTAAGATAAGGCGCAGAAAAGAAACCAGCATGAATTGAGACAGCAATCATTCGTTCTCCGTGAATGTCTAAAAGGTTTTCTATTTCAGCACTACCGGCAGGACAGTTGACACAACGTACACCGGTAAATTCTTCTACTAGAATTTTTTTATCTGTTGGTTGAATTATCTCTTCACCATCTTCACAACTTAGACAAGGAATTACAGGTGAATTTTCATCACAACTCCAGAATCCTGTTAAACACAAAAGGAGCATTAATTTAATTATATTACTTTTCATAACAAACTATTTATTAAAATTAAAAACTAGAGTTAACCGATAATCGTACGCCACTGAAAGAAGGTTCTAAACGACAAACACCTCCAGCACAAACGATTCCTTGTACTTGTTTTACAAAACTAAGTGAGTAGCGATTCGCACCATTAGAATAAAAAACATCTACTCTAGGGTAACTCAACGCTACGCCATTGGTTCGCTTAGTAGGAGAAAAATTATACATTTCAGAAACCGTAAAGGACCAGTGTGGAGCAACGCTAAATTCTACCAAACCAAATAACCAATTACCAAAATCTTGTTCTGTAAACATCACCTGCGATTCTATCCGAATAGATTTTTTACGATCAAATTTATATAAAAATTCTGCAAAAGGAGTAACCGTTTTTACGATCGGCACATCCGGTTTCACCTCGTATATTTCTTGGTTATAGTTTTGAACTTGTACCCCAGCAGACAAGGTCCACTTTCGTTTATATTTATAAAAACCTTCAAAATAATATTCCCGATATAATAATTCATTTTCTAAATTATCAATATAAGAAACATTAACATTAAATCTCAATTTTCGACTAAAAGCATACGTGATATCTGCTTGATAAGCGAGCTCTCCCAATTCCTGAGTTGCAGCATTATAATAAGCATTCAATCGATTGGTATTGATTCGTGTCAAAGCTGGCAAGTAATTCATAAAACCTTGTACGCCCGTTTGAAAAGGATCTACCCGAAAAGTGAAATTTTCTGTACGTTTGGCTTCTAAGTTGATCCCTAATCCGTTTCCAGCATATCCTAAAGAAGTATATAAAACCGTTCCATCATCAAAATTTAGTTTACCTATGGAAGTCGTACTATCACGATTGGTTTTTATGGCAAAAGGATCAAAGTATTGCTCTGCCGTTTTATAAGCACCTTCTACATACCAACTAAAGTTACCAGCAGTCAATGTATTATATAAGGTAAGGCCATAAGTATTATAGCGAGCACCGATACTGTCGATTACATTATAACTAGCAATGGTATTGACAACGGTATTCACCGTTTGATCATCTAAAGTACGACCTACAACTCCAAAACCAGGAGCGAGGGACCATTTAGCATTTTCGTCTTTAGGCTGAATAAATCCGTCCACCGAAAAGCCTTTGATCACAGCAGCGTAATTATCAAACTGTCTTTTTTGTAATCCAGTGAATGCTTTTAGTCTCCAATCGGGCGTTAGATCATACGTAGCTCGAGCCCCGTAAAGCGCATTATCAATCGCCAAGCCACGCGCTTCGTAGGCACGAAAGATAATTCCACTACCAATTTGGTCGTAGAGATATCCTACGGAAAGACCAAGTTTTTTTACCTGTTTTTTGATAAACCAACGACCAATCCCCTGTGCAGTATAAGATCCGTTTGGGTTGAGCAATTGTGAATTATTAAACATATCAAACCGAACGCCGACGTCAAAGCCCCAATTACTATAATTGAGCTGTAACCAAGCGTCTGCTCCGTAGAGTTGTCGATCATATTGTGGTTGTCCCACCGCACCGATGGCGGAATCAGGGATATAAAAGCTAGCAGTAGACTGAAAATTACCAGATAAGCGGCTCGCTTCCTGTTTTTTATCATCTTGTGCTTGTAAATGGTTTCCGGTCGCGATCAATAATAGGATCGCAGTGAACTTTAGAAGTAGAGATAGGTTCTTCATATTTGATAAAGTAGCAATAGTGCCAAAACGATAACAAAATTTTAACGCTTCAGCGATGTCTTAAGGTGTAACTATTAATTGAATAAGTTGTCAAAATTAAGAGTTAATTACAGGAACTTTCATAAAAAGCTTTTTTTTTTTGATTAAAAAAGACATTTTAAAGTCTTTTAACCTTTGAATTCAAAAACTTTTTGAAGAAGTCCTTAACTTGCTGTCCTATTTCAATCAAAAATAAATATTAAAACACCGACAAAATGAAGTTTACTAAACTTATCTTATTACTGGCTATCTTTTCTATCTCAACTTTTGCAACTGCACAAAATGGTGTAAAAAAGACGCTTCCAGATGTTTCTATTAAAAATCTAGATGGAGAATCTGTTAATATTCAAAAATATGCACAGGATGGCAAAATTACCGTAATCAGTTTCTGGGCAACTTGGTGTCACCCTTGTAAGCGTGAGCTAGATGCGATTGCTGATCTATATCCAGACTGGCAAGAGGAGTTTGATGTTGAATTAGTAGCCATCACCATCGATGATGCTCGAAGTATGCGAAAGGTAAAGCCAATGGTAGAAACTAAAGGCTGGGAATACACCGTCCTTTCTGATGTAAACGAAGACTTAAAACGATCTATGAATTTTCAGACCGTTCCAATGACTTTCTTACTAGACCAAGAAGGAAATATCGTTTATGAGCACAATAGCTATACGCCTGGTGATGAGTACGAATTGGAAGATAAGATCAAAGCACTAGCGGCGAAGAAATAATTTTAGATACCTTTGTTTTCTATCTTAGAGCTTGTCTAAACTTCCATTAATTGGCTGCAATTGGTAAATTTAATTTTGAACTTCGTTAAAAAGCCTCGTCGATGCTAAGGCATCGCCTACGTTTTTTGCCTCATTCAAAACAAAATTTTCTCAATTTCGCACAATCATGAAAATTTGGACAAGCTCTTAAAAAAAGTCGGTGCGGTTGCGTCGGCTTTTTTTGTTGTTGAATCGTTGAAAATAATTAATAATTGGATAAGGAAAAATTAATAATGTTCTTTTAGCGTGTATATCTTTAATCGTTTCTTTTTTTGGTTAAAGAACATTTTTATAAAAAATTGTATTCTAATAATATGAATTTAAAAATAAGTTTACTGAGTTTATTGCTATCGTTTACTATCGCAATTCTACCAGCGCAAACGGATACGCTTTATCAGATTGGTAATTCTATTGAGCGCTTAACTGCGACGGAATTGGAGGGGAAATTATTGTTGGTCAAAAATAATGAGTCAGATCCTGAAGAATGGGTTGCGCAATTTAAAGTGACGCAGGAGTTGCAAGAAAACAATACCTTGGTGCAGATTGGCGGCATTCATTTGATTCCGTTGGAGATGTTGGGAGGTGCGCCATTGATGCCTGACTATTTGAATAAGCCAATGCCTTCTTTTGAGTTGGTAGATATTTATGGTAAGAAATTCGATCTCACAGCCGCTTCTGGAAAAGTCTTGTTTATAAATTTTTGGTTTACTCGTTGTCCGCCTTGTATTGTTGAGATGCCTTATCTAAATGATTTGCAAGAAATGTACGCAGGACAAGATGTTGAGTTTTTGTCTTTTGCTCCTGAACAAGAAATAGAGATCAACCGTTTTTTGGAACGTTTCGAATTTAACTTTCGACACTTTCCTGGTGCTTTAAATCTTATCAAACCTTTTGGAGCGAGTTATCCTAAAAATATCTTGGTGGATAAAAACGGCATCATTCGACATATCGGTGGTGGAATCGTACGAAGCGCAGGAGCGGGAATTCCTTTATCTGAAAAACATGAGTTGACATGGGATGCGGTGAGGGATAAGTTGGATATGCTGTTAAACCAGTAAGACAAAAAAGGGCGAAAGGGCGGCGAAAGGGCGAATTGCAATTCGCCCATACTTCGCCCATACTTCCTCGCACCTTCGACCGTGCACTACTAAAACTGTTTAAAATAAAAACATGAAAAGTACCAATCAACTATTGTTCTTTCTGCTCTCTCTACTCTTCCTCACGTCTTGTAAGACGGTGAAGACCAGTGATGGGACGACCTTGCGGGTTCGTTCTGCTAATTTTTTAGTAAAAAAATTGGATCAACAACGACTGGAAGCAGAATGGCTGACGGCAAAAGTAAAACTGAAATTTTCGGACAATGGCAGTACTACACGAGCGAGTGCGGATATTCGAATGCGAAAGGACAGTGTGATCTGGATGAGTGTAAAAAAGTTTGGTATTGAAGGAGCAAGGGTTTTGATTACAACAGACTCTGTTTATTTGATTAACCGATTGGAACGACAATATTTGGTTAGAGATTTTTCTTTTATAGAATCAGAATTTAACCTACCCGCTTCGTTTGAGACCTTACAGGATTTTGTTTTGGGGAACGTTTTTTTTATGACCAAAGAAAATATAAAATCAGATATTAATAATGATGCTTATCATTTAGTAGCAAGTGATGCGACGCCGTTTGTCAACGAATATTGGCAAGATCCGATCGATTTTAATTTAGAGAAAATGTATTTTAATGATCTCCGTTATGATCGAGAATTAACGGTAGAACAATCTCAATATCAACCAGTGGGAGACATCGTTGCTTTTCCACATTATCGGATGGTAGAAATGCAAAGTCAACAAACAGGGAATGTTTCAATAGAATTTAACTTATCAAAAGTCAAATTTAATCAACCTGCGAATATGCCTTTTAGAAAGCGTTGATTTGTTGATTTGTTGATTTGTTTAATCGTTTAATCGTTTAATCGATAGTATTAAATTAAAGATATAAATGTGTCTTTTACCAATCTCTTGTAGTAGGTTCTATTTTAAATAACTACGATAAAAAAAACGGCAGTACTTTCGCACTGCCGTTTCATCTAATGGTCTAAATTAAACCATCCACTCTTATATTTATTTCTTAACGATCTTCTGAAAGCGACTAGCACTTTCTTTTAGTTGGCCTTTCACTTCTTTGATTGCCTCTACTGCAATCTCTTGCTGCGCTTCTGCCATCTTCACACCACCCTTCAATGCTTTCTTTCCTAATTTGATCCAAGGCTTGCTAACTTCTTTTACTTCTTTCTTAACCTCCACAGTTGTTTTAACCGCTTCTTTGTTCGCTTTGATTGCCGATGCTTTGATCGTCTTGTATACTTCTTTAATTTCTATATTATTTAACATGATCTTTTATTTTTTAAATTGAAAAATGATTTCCTCGCTTTATTATTTCGCTAATTTCTTAGCTTCTTTGATCCATGGAGTTGGGTTCAAACGAGCGTAACGAGTTCCAGCTGCAGTTAAAACGTTTTCTAAATCTTTCTTAGATGCCTTTGCGATAGCAGCGAAAGAACCGTATCCTGCTTTAGTTAAAATAGTAGACGCTTTTGGTCCAATACCTTTGATCGTTGTTAAGTTATCAGCTTTAACTACTTTATTTGCAGGTACTCTTCTAATAACACGCTTTACGGTAGCTTTTTTCGCAGTTACTTTTTTCGCAGTCGCCTTTTTAGCAGTTACTTTTTTTGCAGCTTTTTTCGCAGCTTTTCTTGCTACGGCCTTTTTTGCAACTACTGCTTTCTTAACTTTCTTTACCTTCTTTGCTGGCTTTTTGCTAATTACTTTTTTTACATCATTTAATACATCTACGGTATCTTCACGTAACTCATCAACCTTTTCTTCTGCTGTATTTAAAAAACGGTTGAAGTAATCCGTTGGTAATTTTACTAAAGATTTTAATTGCTTGTTGGTTACTACTTTTTCTAAAGTATCCAAAGCAAATTTTTGCTGCATACCGAAAAGTGTTACTCCACCTTCTACTACTTTACCAAATACACGCTGAGAAGTTTCTGCTCCTTTTAAAGTTAGATTTACTAAATCTTCTCCTACTGATAATGCTACGGTATTCACAACTTTTGCTTGTGCTTTGATGCCGTTGTCTTTGATGTTTTTCAAATTTTTATTAGCCATGATGCTTCTTATTTTTTAAATTAAAAATGATTTATTTGATTGATGATACAAAGATAAATGGGCAAGGTTCTTTTCCAGTTGCGGGTGAGTTACATTTGAGTTACAAAGGGGAAGAATTACGGGGAACTAACCTTTTAAGTCGTTGATTATCAAACAATTAAGATGATACTTTTTTTTTGAAATATTTTTTTTATTGTTGAAACGCTGCGCTTGTTGAATCGTTGAAACGCTACGCTTGTTGAAGGGTTGGAAAGGGCGACCGATAAAAAATGATAGAATTTTACCCCGGCCCCAAGGGGAGATTCCATCATTTTTCACCTTGCTACTATTTGTGAAAAAGAGAAAAAATTCAACAAGCAACGCGACTCAACAAACGAAGTGTTTCAACAAGCGAAGCGATTCAACCACGCACCTTCTCAAACACCCGTCGCGTTTCTGGTAGCGGATCAATTTCAAATTCCTGTTGTAGAATCTGTTGACATTTGCGGTAGGTTTTGACGGCGAGGGGGCGATTGCCTTCGCTTAGATAAGCTTCCATTTGTAGGCGATACGCCTCTTCCCAGGTAGGATCAATTTGCAAAGCACGGATCGCCAAGCGAATCGTTTCTTTGGGGTTTCGAGAAAGTTGCAATTTGGCAAGCGACATCATGGCGCCCAAGACAAGTACTTGAATTCGTTCGCGTTCATCGGCGCACCAGTCTTCGTAAATACGGTTGGGAAGATAAATGCCACGATATAGATCCACTGCTTGTTGGTAAGCGACCAATGCTTCTTCTGGTTGATCATTCATACATTGATTTCCAATAATAATCAGGTCATCCAATGCATCGATATCCATCCAAACTTGAGACGTATCTAATCGATAAGTCAGTCCTTGTCGGATGATAAAATTTTGATCTTCTCGATTTATTTTATTCGGTTCAATCGTTTTGGTGAGTTGGTGCAATGCTGCTTTGAAGTTACGATTTCCTGCTTTTTCATTGGTCTCGCCCCAGATACGATCAATGATCGATGCCTTGTGCATGGCACGTGCATTACGGCTTGTAATAAAAAATTGAAATAGTTGAACGGCGGTATCACGTTTCCAAGCTGAGTCGGGAATTTTATTTCCGTTCAGGGTCACTTCAAAAGAACCAAGCGTTTCGATTTGTAACGAAGCGGTAGATTTTTTCTCTAAAATTTTTGTAATTGATAGACCTTCAGGTATCGCCATTGCTCCGAATTATTTTTTCTTTTTATTCGATAGCTTATCGACTTTTTCATTCAAGTCTTTGACTTCTCCAGCAATTTTATTGACCGCAGCCATCAATTCTTGGAAGTCCGTTTTAGAAGCGGACCGCCATTGGTTGATTTCTGGTTCGATATTTTGGTCGATCACTTCTTTGACTTGATTTTGAATTTGTTCGACTTGCGCCATTGGATCTTTGATCGTCTGAATAACTAATTTAGGAGCATCGAGGGCGACCTTTTTCCATAAATTAAAACTCTTAGATAGAATTCCTTTTTGTTCTTCAGCTGGTTTATCTTCGAGCGATTCCAGCGTCAGTTCGGCTAGCTTAGATTGAATAAACTCCATGGCTTTTCCAAAATCTGAAAATCTTTTTTCTTCTCCTCCTTGTACATGTCGAATATTCCCTCGCCATTGGATTTGCGTTTCGTCTTGGTCGTCCTGGTACATCTTTTGAGTGAATCGGATAACGAAAGAGGTGGTTTCTTTTTGGTTACTCATGTTTATTTTTTTGCTGGTTGGCTAGTTGGCTGGTTAGCCAGTTGGCTTCCCTTTATCGTATATATCTTTATCGTGTTTTTTTTAGTTATTGGTCTTTTGAAAAAATTACTTTAGGGTAAAAAATAGTTTTGATTTTTTTATCTCTACTATTTATCAAACTATATCAACCTCAATTAAACCATCCCCGCAATAGAAGAAAAGCTAACCAGCCAACCAGCCTCTTTACAATTTATTCAAAAATCGCCGCCAATATTTCGGTCGCGGTGCTTCATTACGAATGGCTTTACCTTGTTCAATTAAACCTTGGACAGCTGCTTCGACCTTATCTCGTAATTCAAACATGGCTTCGTCGTCCTCGATTTTATTTTGATAAGCGGAGGTATCAATGCTTTCGCCAAAGATAAAGAAAAATGGCTCCGGTCGTGGAACTGGACTCAATCCTACTCCACGCGACAATGGTGGAATCTCATCTCCATGATTTAAAAATTTCGTCCAGATCTTGGTATTCTTTAATGGTTTTAAGAGTGGCATTTTTTGAAAATCTCGAGCATCCATTAATATACTGTACGCGTCGTCTGCTCCAATCGA
>CALKJE010000439.1 GCA_937995675.1 uncultured Saprospiraceae bacterium | reverse complement strand
GAATAAGAAAAATTCAGAGAGGAAGATCGGTTTTGATCATTTAGGAATAAAATTTCGTAAAGAACATTAATATTAACTAGCGTACTTCCACTATTATTATTCAATCTGTAGGTAATTGTCCCTGGCGTAAAATCGCTACCACCTGGTTGAACCCAGATTGCAATATCGCCTGCATCATCTAAAGCATAGACACCTCCTGTTGATACACCACCTGAAGTGGTACCTCTAGCGGGGTCTCCCGAAGTGCCTGTATCACCAAAATTCACATTGGCACCAAATCCACTAATGGCAAAAGCATTGGAACAAAGCGTCCCTGGAGCAGGTGGACTAGTGGGTGTAAATCCAGCACCTGTGAAACCAATAAAGGTCTCTCCAACTAGCACGGATGAGATATTAATATCAGGAGCAACACATTGAGCATTAACATTTGCTATCTGTACGCTAAAAAATAGCAAACAGGATAGGGTTAATTTAAAAAGACGAGTAGAGGTAAATTTGCTTTTCATAAGAATTGGTTAACTTGTTGTAATTGTAAAGCTATATTTTATAAGATCGGAATATGCAAACCTAAGATATAGACACGAATATAAGCCGTAATGCTTTCGCATAGAACTTTTAAATCGGTCTAACAATACGTGAAAATGTGTTTTTGGAAAATACTAAAAACCCAACTGTAGAAAGTTGCTGAATTTTTTAGCTAGGTTCTTGGAAAGAATATACACAAAAGTAAAAAATAATCAGGTAAAAAGCCCGTTTATTCATATTAATAAAATTCAAAATTGAGTGTTTTCAAAATTTTTGCATTTTTTTCAACCAAAAACGGATTTTTTTGGTTGAAAAAGCAGGGTTCAAATTTGTAGATCTATCGATTTTATATTAAATTACAACCATAGATAATGATAATATGATTCATCAAATCAAAAATTTACTGGAAAAGCGTGCTTTCGGAGTTTGCAGCTATTTAGGGCAAAAGATGGGGATTGCTTCTGCTAGGGTGAGAATTTACTTTATCTACATTTCATTTGTGGCCTTAGGCTCACCTGTCATCTTCTATCTTTTTGTGGCTTTTTGGTTAAATATTAAAAATTACATCCGTAATAAACGCAATGCTATTTGGGAATAAAACCCTTACTGCATAAAAGCATATTGAACAATATTAGCCCCCATCTGTAGTGCTTTCTGTCGTAATTCTTCGGGATCTTTATGTACTGGTTGATCTTCCCAACCATCTCCCAAATCTGTTTCATAACTATAAAAACAAACTAGTCGGCCTTCCCATAATAATCCAAATCCTTGAGCAGGTTTGTCATCATGTTTATGAATTTTAGGTAATCCGTTTTTAAATTTAAATCGCTGATGGTATATTTCGTGTTCGAAAGGAAGTTCAACAAATTCTAATTCAGGAAACACCTCTTTCATCGCCGTTCGGATATAAGGATCCATTCCATAATTATCATCAATATGTAGAAAGCCTCCTCCTATTAAATAGTTTCTTAGATTATCAGCATCTGAAGTCGAGAATACTACATTTCCATGGCCTGTCATATGCAGAAAAGCATAGTTGAATAAATCAGCACTACCTACTTCCACCGTTTCAAAGTCTGTCGAAAAATTTGTCTGTAAATTGGTATTACAAAAGCTAGCTAGGTTAGGTAAGGCCGTAGGATTGGCGTACCAATCTCCACCACCGCTGTATTTGAGCAAAGCCATTTTTAAAGAAGGTTCTGCCGGAGTAGGTGCCAGAACAAAATCAGAAAATAGGGAAAGGAAACAAAATAGTCCAAGAATATTTTTCATGTAAAACTTTTTATTTATCACTTTATGTTAGGATTCTAAAATTAATTCAAGATGTATTTTAGCAGTACTTCTCCAAATGGATTGCATGCTTTTGCTTCTTGCCCTCTTTTATCGTGATCCAGTATTCTGAAAAGCAATATTACATTTTCTAAACTAAAAAAAACAACTTAAACATATCGCTTAATAATTTATAGCTTATCCAAACGCTTCGATCTTCCCAGCAAATTCACCGTATGGCAAGCCACTATTGCTGCGGTTTCTGTCCGAAGTCGACTCGCCCCTAAGCTAATGGGAGCATACCCGTTTTCAAAACTACTTTTAATTTCCATTGGAGAAAAATCACCTTCGGGACCAATTAATATAATAACGTCTTGATCTGTTTGGTATTTTTCCATCAAATGAATTTCATTGTCTTCTTCACAATGCGCAATGAATTTTTGAGGTGAATTATCGGCTTCTTTTTTTAAAAAAGCGCTTAATTTAATCATTGGATTTAAACGTGGCAGTATCGTATTTTTTGATTGCTTGGCCGCCGCTAGAATGATTTTTTCTAATCGAATAGGCTTAACCACTTTGCGTTCAGAACGCTGACATAAAATCGGTGTAATTTCATCAATACCCATCTCCGTTGCTTTCTCTAAAAACCATTCAAAACGACTGATATTTTTAGTAGGAGCTACTGCTAAATGGAGTTTAGCCTTTCGATGAGGATACGTTTGATGTTGAGATAAGATGCGCAGACTGACCTTATTCTTACTCGCTTCGATGATAGAGCCGAGATAATTGCCGCCCAAACCATCCATTAAGTTGATTTCGTCCCCTACTCTATGCCGCAAGACTTGCACACAATGTTTTGCTTCTTCTCCGGCCAAAAAGGCCATTTGATCTTCGATATGGGTTGTATAAAATAACTGCATGGAAGTACCTGGACAAATTAAACTATAAGTGATGACGGTATCTTTTTTCGTTACTCGGTCAAAACATTACATTTAATTTTGTCCAAGTTTTAGGGCAAAAATATCATAATTTTGGGAGAGGCTCTATAAAGATTTTAGAGATCATCCGTCAACCTTAAGCCAAAATGAACAAAGCTAAATCACTCAAATTGAAAAATCGATGGTTTAGGTGTAAATTTGCACGGAAGATCGCGGTTATTTACAACATCTTCCTTTGAATTCAGTTAAATATAAAACCTCTGCAAGACAATAGGTTTTATAGCAGAGTTAAATATTAATTCGAATCAGGGGTTGGAAATAAATATATGAGTTAAAGAAACATCATCTTCTAATTGAATTTGGGATGTTTTGCTTCTGGCTCCTTGCTTCTGGCTATTTGCTCCCTTCTATCGCGGTCGAAGGAAGCAAATAGCAAGAAGCTAGCGGCAAGAAGCATCTTACGAAACCCTTTTTTAGTATTAATTTGAAATTTAACTCCTGATTCGCATTATTAATAATAAAATAGCATATGGAATATTTGATCATGATTGGCCAGTTGATGCTGAGTTTGTCCTTTTTGATTGTTTTACATGAGATGGGGCATTTTTTTCCTGCTCGTTGGTTTAATACCCGTGTTGAGAAATTTTACCTATTTTTTGATCCTTATTTTGAATTATTTAAAATCAAAAAAGGAGATACAGAGTATGGGATTGGGTGGCTTCCTCTGGGTGGTTATGTCAAAATCTCTGGGATGATTGACGAAAGTATGGATAAGGAGCAAATGGCAAAACCTCCACAACCTTGGGAGTTTCGTTCTAAGCCAGCTTGGCAACGTCTTATCATTATGTTAGGTGGTGTAACGGTTAATTTTATATTAGCGTATTTTATATACGTAGCGCTTTCATTTGTATATGGAGATACTGATGTTACTACAGAAAGTATGAAGGATGGCTATTGGATAGAAAATCAATTACTATTAGACGTCGGTTTTAAAACTGGAGATAAAATAATTGCCATAAATGACGAAAAAGTTAACACCTATTCTGAAGTTAGACAAAACCTAATTAAAGGAGAGAAGTATTCTATTATAAGAAATGGTGTTAACGAAGAAATTGTACTTCCAGAAGATTTCTTAGGTCAGTTATCATCTGCAGAAAGAGAGAATGGTACCTTTAAATTAAGAATACCATTTATGGTAGGTGATGTGCCAGATACGTCTATTAACAAAAAAGTTGATTTAAAAACTGGTGATAT
>CALKJE010000438.1 GCA_937995675.1 uncultured Saprospiraceae bacterium | reverse complement strand
ATTATATTTATATGCGGTTGGTATGGTTGTAATATTATTAATTCCCAGTTTGCCTAGATCCGTATTCTTTTTGTTGATTGGAACTGCCGCACGATACGTCTTTCCAGATTGAAACGAAAGTAATTGAATGCCTTGCTGATCTAATACTGCTTGTTGATCTGCATTTGGAATTTGATCAAAACTTAGATTTACAAAATAAAACCCATCATATGCTGCCGCAGCAAACGCTTCTGGATTATTTTGAAAAAGTGCTACACCTGGTAGTCTGTTTTTTCCGTTGTTACTTTGTGCATATGTCGAAAAGGACATAGTCATCACTAGCATTATTACGCAATATGCGTAAAATGATCGTTTCATAATACTGTATTTTAAAAAGTAGGATAAAAGCCGGTGCTTCGGTAAGGATTACCTAACGGCACACCAAACAGGGGATATGGATAGCGAGGGAAAAAGTCATTCGATAATCAAAGGGGATTCGATTATTGTCTAGAAAGACTTTGCTTGATTGGTTATGTGTGTGATATGGTTGTACTATGGTTTAGGCAAACAGCGTACCAAAGCAGGTTGTTTTAGGCTGATTTAAGGAAAAATAAACACATATTTTTGAATAAAATGTGAAGGTTGTACGGCAGAGGATTATCGTGGCAAACGACGCTTTGTCGATCTTTTTTATTGACAGATTATTATTTTGAGAAAAAGAGAAAGATTAGAATATAAAACATCAAATAATGAATGTCGAATATCGTAACTGGATATTCATCATTCAATATTTCTTGACTAGATTGAATAAACAGATAGTTCTTTACCTAGTTAAAATGGACTTTGAAAAGCTGGGTTATTTATAAAGCTAGTATCTGTTAGCGTATGTAAAAAAGCAATTAGATGATCACGATCTTCATCAGAAAGTGTGAAGGGTTGAATATTCGAACTGACATTAGGCGAAGGATGTCCTCCAGATCTATAGTGATCAATAACTTCTTCTAGGGTTTCAAAGCGTCCGTCGTGCATATAAGGAGCTGTTAAGGCGATATTTCGTAAGGAAGGTGGACGGAATAATCCATTATCGCTGGCTACATTGGTTACTTCTCCTCGACCTTTATCTGGAAAGTCGGCAAAAGTAGCGGCTTCTGTTAGTCCATTATTGAAAAAATTAGGTTCTGCAAACTGAACGCCGCCATGACAGTGACTACAACCTGGATGATCAAGACCTGTGGCTAATTCAAAGAAAAATAGATCTCGTCCGTTTATTTCGTCTTCTTCATAGAATATACCCGATCCAAATCGAATTTGATCGTATCTAGAGTTATAGCTCACTAAGGTGCGCTCAAATTGTGCAATGGCCTTGGCCGCCAACTCTTTGGTCATCTCATCTCGATCTGAAATTCCAAAGGCTTCTCTAAAAAATTGAGGATAGGTTTCGTGTTGTTGTAGCTTGCTGATAACGTTAGGCCACGTTTCATGAAGTTCTACTTCATTCATCACTGGTTCTAAGGCTTGTTCTTCTAAGGTCTGAGAACTTCCATTCCAGTTAAGTCCATTATTTACAAAAGCGATATTGACTAAACTCATCGCACTTCGTCTACCTAAAATTCCATCAATGCCCGGACTCGTTGCCAGTCCATCGCTGAAAGATTGCGTAGGATTATGACAACTGCTACAAGACATCGTGCTATCTGCCGAGAGGATCGGATCAAAGAATAGTCTGCGACCTAATTCAATGCCTTGTACGGTCATTGGATTATCTGCTGGAATTTCCATCTGACCAAGCCAATCAGGATAGTCGACAGTATAGTCTTCCGGATCGTAAGTAAATTCTAATAAGTCGTTTGGCAAGTCAATCGGACCTGGATCAGTTGGTTCCTCATCTCCACAAGCGACTGCGGTCAGTAGCGATAAAAGCAAAAAAATGGCAGCAAATAGTAAGGAAGGAAATTTATTCATAAAGTCTTATCGTAAAGTTCGTTGAAGCGTTGAGATTTTTATAGAAGCTGTTTGATAATGTTCACAAAGGGCGAGGGTAAGTGCTTGATAATGTGGACGATGCTCATTTTTTTTTGCGTAGCCGTAGCTACGGAAATAAAAATAGCAGAAGATCCACGTTATCAATGACTTGTCCGTAGGTATTGTGCTTCATGATTAAACAGCTTCATTAAATGAATTATAAAACCTCTATTCAATAATACAACGAATTAATTGGAATGTTTGTGTCTTGAGTAGAGATTTTTGGTAAAATCTAACCATTTCTTTATTCTCTTCCTATTATTCTTCGTCAGTCAACGTCCGAAGAAAAGCTAAGAGTTGTCCTTTTTCTTTTTCAGTTAATCCTAAAGGCCTGACTAACGAATGGATATTAGGAGAAATTTGTCCACCTTCATTATAATGATCAATGACTTCTTCTAGGGTTGCGAAGCGTCCATCATGCATATAAGGTGCAGTGAGGGTAATATTCCGTAGGGTAGGAATTCTAAATTTTCCATTATCATATCGATTACCCGTTACGGCTCCTCGACCAAGGTCTTTAAAGTCGGCCAAGGTTTTGGCAGGTTGAACGCCATTATTGACAAATTCATTGGTGGTGAATAGTGGGGCGTTATGACAATTACCACATTCAGCATCTTTAACTTCGGGAGAAATATCAAAAAATAAATCATATCCTATCGCTTCATCTGGTGTTAATTCTAATGTTCCAGCGCGGAAGCGATCGTAACGAGAGTTACCGCTGCTTACTAAGCTGCGTTCGTATTGGGCAATCGCTTTAACGACTAAGTCTCGGGTCAAAGCAGCCGTATCTGTAATCCCAAAAGCATCACTAAACGCTTGACGATAAGTTGGATCTTTTCGAAGATTCCATTCTACTCGAGACCATTGATGTGCTAGTTCAGAAGAGTCTGCTACGGGCAATAAAGCTTGTGCTTCTAAACTCATTACTCGTCCATCCCAGAACAAACCGGTATCCATATAACCGACATTCACCAAACTCATAGAACTACGCAGGCCTGATGTCCCGTGAATGCCTCGACTGACTGGTAAATTATCGGTAAATCCTCGATCCGGAAAATGACAACTCCGACAAGACATACTACTATCCGCTGAAAGGATGGGATCAAAAAATAATTGCTGCCCCAATTCTACACCTTGCACCGTCATGGGATTATCCTCTGGAATTTCCATTTTTCCAAAGCCCCAAGGTTGTGGCAACTCGTAAGGGGTCGGTGGAGTAGAAGGTGATAAAACGAGATATGGTGTATCTCCTGAGCAGGAAATACACCATATCCATCCTGTTGTCAGGATTAAAAAAACTATAAAGAGGTTATTTGTTTTTCGGTTCTTACTCAATCGTTACTGCCGAGCTGAAGTTATTCATAATAGTGGTTGGAATAGTAAAGTCTCCATTAGGACCAGAATGCGTTCCACGGAAAGTTTCGATATCTAAATAACCGTCACCATTCTCATCAAAATTAACATTAGCATTAATGAATAATTTTGCCACGTTGATATTAAGGGTAATTGGTGCGTTAGTATCCGTTAGGATAATTTCTTGATCAAAAGTAACTTCATTATAAACCTCATCGGTTCCTGAATGGTATGTAAAGCTTTCGGTATCTGCTCCTCCGGTCACAATCTCTCCGTCATTGTCCATATCTGCTGCTCCTTCTATCATTGAAAATATATAAGAAGACCAACCATCCCAGAAATTACGAGTCAGTGGGTGTCCACTTCCGTAGTCTGTTGGTTTAGATCGATTTAAATCAGCCTGTACGCCGAAACCGATTTTTATTCCAGAATATTCGCCGAGCGGTAGATCCTTAATATTAATCTTTTTTCCTTCTTCTGCAGCGGCAAGTTGTGTTTCGTCGTAAGACAAATCTACAAAATCCACTTCTACAAGTTCTGTTCTAGCACCATTGGCATCCGAAGAGATCAATGCAATATCTGAAACGAAGAAGTTAAAATTATTAAATTGAATTTTACGTCCGTCTGGATAAATGTAATCTTTAAAGGTTAAGAAGGTTTCTCCATCGTAATTGGCTTTCCAAATCAGATCCAGACTGGTAACAGGCTGTTCATCTGGTTTATCTTCACAACCAAGAATAAATAGGGAAGATGCGAGTAAAAGCAGTGCGAAATATTTCATTTGTATAGATTTTTAGTCTTTTAGGTCTATTAATGTACCTTGTCAAATATAAGTTTTTTTTATAAATCCGGTTTATTATTCTTGAATAGAGAAAGCATTTGACAAGTTACTGACGATAATTTGAGTAGTTACCGTAGGATTATCCGCAAAATTTATGCCTTCAATCCATTTTAAGTAGTCAACTTTTATGGGGATGGTCAAATCAAAGCCTCTATTTATGGTAACTTCATAAGGTAGGTTAATGTTTATGGGAGTAGTGGTTAAATATTCCAAAGTGTCGCCAGCAGTGACATTTTCTAGCCGTAGGCGGGTAAAAACATAGGTAGAGTCGGGCAAATCAAAGAGCGCATTGGCTGGAGCGAGTGGATGTGCACTTGGAACAGTGGAGGGGTCTGTAGCAGATTGAATAGGAGTTAAACCTACCTGAAAGTTTAGGTCTGAATAGGATCCTTCTCCTCGAAAAGAGCCAATCTCGTAAGAAAAACTATTGATATTTCGAGAAATCACCTCAACATCATTAGTAGTTAGGGTCGTATTCCCCGAACGATCTGTTAGCGTAATCTGGTCTGTAACGGTAATCTCTTGATCCGAAGAGGTTAAGGATACTCCATTAACATAAAAGCTAGTTTCTAAAATATTGATCACTTTATTATCGAACATAATGGTATCTCCATACTTTAGAGAAGTGTCTCCAGCAGCATGATCAATTTGAAAGGTAATACTAGGATAATTACAACAATCGTCTTCACAATCTATTTCTGCGTCGGCTTCAAAATTAGTAGCTGCTACATCTCGACACCCCGCTTCTTTTTCTAGACAAGCTGACGGAATGACCAAAAGGAAAAAAGTCGATAGGAACCAGTAAAGATTAGCGCTTTTGATTTTTTTCATATTCCTTAACCTCGTGTTTTACAATTTGCTTTACCTGTGAAGTAAATTCTTTATTTAAAATCCAATTATAAAAATTCCGATCTTTCGATAGTGTTTCGCCGACAGGTTGACCAGACTGTTTACCAAAATTAAACACGATTACGCCATCTTTATTGTATTTAAATTTTTGAGTGGCATCCGCATAATTAAGATCATTGGTGAAATCGTGAATGGCTTGAATATCGTTTCGGATGGGTGTTGAGATAACGGTACCATCATCTAGTTGAAAATCTTCGTTTTCATATTTTTTTAATTGCCCCATAAAAACATCAATAGTCGCTTGTACATCCGCAAGTGCATCGTGTGCGTTTTCGAAATCTTTTTGGCAATAAAATTTTAATGCTGCCTTAAGTGTTCGAGGTTCCATTTTGTAAAAAATCCGCTGCACATCAATCAACCTTCGTTTTTGAATTGAAAATTCCATTCCTACTCGTGAAAATTCTTCCATCAACATGGGTACATCAAAACGATTAGAATTATAACCTGCTAGATCAGCTTCACCAATAAAATCATAAATCTTTTTAGCCACTTGTTGAAAGGTAGGTTTATTGGATAACATTTTCGGTGTAATACCATGAACCTCCATAGCTTCTTGAGAAATCGGAATACCTGGATTGATTAATTGATTGAGTTTTTCAGGGGCTTTGTCATCAGGAAATATCTTGATGATCGCAAGCTGAACGATTCGATCAGAAACGACACTGAGTCCGGTAGACTCTATATCGAAAAAACAAATCGGTCTTGTGAGGTTGAGTTTCATTGTTTAAGTGTTTGAGTAGAGACAATTCATGAATTGTCTCTACATGAATTGTCTTTACGTGAATTGTCTCTACATGAATTGTCTTTACATGGTTATTCCACGATTGAGAATTATTTTATTTCGGCTAGTAAAAATGCCGTTGTACCATCGGTATATTTCACGCCCATCGTTCCATCTTTTTCACCAAAAATAAAATAACCTTCTACGCCGGGTGTTTTACTGATCAATTCATAAGCTGCGTCTACGCCCATGACCATACAAGCGGTCGCGTAAGCATCTGCTGTCATACAATCTTCTGCAAAAATGGAGGCGCTAAGGATGTCTGTCATTTTTGGTAGTCCAGTTTTAGGATCAATGGTGTGTCCATATTTTTGTCCATTCACTTCGTAATAATTGCGATAGTTTCCAGAAGAGGCCAGCGCCATATTAGATAATTTGACTTGAGCTTTAAGGTCGGTGAGCGCAGCATCTGTTTGAGGAGTTGCAATTCCAATGATCCAAGGTTGGTTACGAGGGCTTTCTCCTTTGGTCCGAACTTCTCCGCCGATTTCTACATAATAATCGTCCATATTATTTCGATCAAATAATTCGCAAATAGCATCTACACCATATCCTTTAGCGATGGCTGAAAAATCGAGAGAAACACCAGGAGCTGTTTTGGATAAAAACCGAGTGGACTCGTTTAAGCTAACTTTGTCCATTCCAACATATTGGCGAAGTGAATCAATTTTTTGTTGATCGCGTTTGGTGACTTCTCTTTTTTCTCTGGCAAATCCCCAGTAGCTAACCAGTGGTAAAACGGTAGGATCAAAACTACCTTTGGTTTGATCGTAGATGATTCTTGCTTGGTAGAAGTTCATTAGAAAATGTCGATTCGGCATATCGGCTCCAACAAATTTTCCAGCGAGGGGCATTCCCTTTTCGGAACGATTAAATTTAGTGATAAAACTAGTATCTAAATAGGTATTGACTTCTGCATTGATTTCTATTAATAATTGATCAACTTCTTTTTTTAGAGATGCTGGATCATCAGAGGTTACGGTCAGATTGTAGGTAGTTCCCATCGTGGCTCCAGTTATTTTGACAAAGCTGGCTGGTTTCATGGTGGGAGTGCTCGCATTTGGACGGCAGGCCAAGAATAGCGTTAAGGTGATAAATATGGTAAAGAATACTCTCATTCGTTTTAAATATTAAGTAGAGGCGTATTGTAAATTCTAAGTTGGGGCGTATTGCAATACGCCCCTACTTAGAATTTGCAATGAAAATATTGTCATTGCGTGTCGGATTTGGTTAGCTTTGCAATTTTACGAAAAAAGGAACTCAATATGAAATACCGTCAACTGGATAAAGAGGAATTAATTGAAATGGAGACTGAATTTATCCGATTTCTTGCTACAAATAGTATTCCTGGGCCAGATTGGGAGAAAATGAAAACTACCCAACCTAAGCGCGTCAACAGCTTAATAGAAGAATTTAGTGATCTAGTATTTGAAAAAATAATGCTAGGTATTGAGTTTTTAGAGATGAAAGTGACCAACGATGTAAAGGTCTTTCGTTGTGGAAAGGAAAAAATCGAGTTGATCGGATTAAGTGTAGAAGGCGCGAAGAATATTGATTTTACGACAGATCAACCACCTGCGGAAATGATGGCTCAATTTAAAAAGGATGGAGCACAACTGAAATTATACCAAGCAGAAAAACCATATAAAGGCAATCGAGAAAAAGAATTGTTTGCGATGTTAGAAGCAGGTTGTGTGATTACCAATGGAGAATTGTTTTCTACTTTAGAAGGTCTACGAAACGTAAAGCAATAGGGGCTAAGTACGTGGACAAAAATCTATCAATAATATTATCCAAGTACTTTAAAAATTAAAAAAATAAATTGTTATTCTATCTCTCTTTGATTATTCTTTTTTTGACGGTCTTTGTCGGATTGATGATTCGTGGGACGCTTTTGCATGAGTTGTTGCATCTACCTATTTTTCATTTTCGTTTATTTAAGCATCGTCCTGGGGCAATTGATTTTTATCGACATTCTTATGGTACTGATACCAAACAGTATTTTTTGCATTTCCCACCTTCAGAAAATGAAATTGAAAAAAAACAAGTAGTGATTTTTTTTCATGGTGGCGGTTGGAGTTTGGGAAGTCCAGAAATGTTTAAAATCAATGCTGCTTTTTTTACCAAGCGAGGATACCATGTTTTTATGCCTTCTTATCGACGTGTTCCATTTTATGGATATCCTGAAATAAGAGAAGATATAGATGTTTGTTTTTTGGAGATTCTAAAAGAGATGAAGGAATTAGAATTAGAAGGACATAACATTATTTTGGGAGGCACCTCCGCTGGCGGCAATTTAGCCGCTTTACTAGCATACGACCGGGCAAAATTGGAAACGCTAAATATCGATCCTAAGATTTTTTCGGGATTAATATTGTTTGGAGCAGCCCTAGATTTGTCATTGATGTATCCGAGTCCAGTTCGTTGGTTTTACGCAGGTAGTACCGCTGATCCAGCCTTTCAAAAAGCAAGTCCCATTACTTATTTACAATCTGAAGAAACACTCCCTGTACTGATGATTCATGGTACGAAAGATGGATTGGTTGCTTACCGATCGGCGGAAGCTTTTATTAAAAAAATATCCGAACGGCAATCTGAAAACTTAACGATTCTGATTCTTCCGGAAGGTACCCATTTAGACGTAGGTAGCTGGAACTTTTTTGACAATGATCTTCGGAAATTATTGGTGGAATGGTTGGAAGAAAGAGAGGTTGGGTAGGGGCGTGGTAGCAAGGGCGTATTGCAATACTCCCTTGCTACCACGTCAACAAATCATATCCCGCATTAAAATCTACATT
>CALKJE010000437.1 GCA_937995675.1 uncultured Saprospiraceae bacterium | reverse complement strand
GCATCAGCTGCTCCACCTGTGGATCTATGTTAGCCTGTTTGCTTCTCATAATTCATGCTATTTAATGCTTCAGGTCGAAAAACCTGTAGCTTGTCTGATAACTTTCGGAGGGCGTAGTAAAGTCGAGACTTTACGGTTCCTTCCGGACAATCCATCACTTCACTAATTTCTTTGATGGACAATTCTTCTTGGTAACGTAATATAAAACAGGTGCGGTGTATGTCTTCTAGTTCTTCTAACGCATCGGTCAACCGAGCGGTAAAGAGCGAACGATCGAGCGCATTGGGTAGATAAAAATCCATTTCATTATCTAGTCCAGGTCGAACATCCGCCATCATTTTTTCTTGGTTATTGGTCAGGCGTTCTACCCGTCGATATTCATTTTTACAAAGATTACCTGCCACGGCATAAAGCCAAGTAGAAAATTTTCGATCCGTATCAAACCGATCTCCTTTTTCAATTATTTTAATAAATAAATCCTGCAACAAGTCATTGGCGCGCTCCGTATCTCGATTTAACATCCGATAGAAAAAACGGTACATCTTTTTTTCGTATCGACTGTATAATTCATTAAAGGCGCGTTCATTACCTTTTACCACAAGTGGTACTAGCTTTTCGTCGGAATATTTTTTATAATTTTTTAATAAACTAATCATATAAATTGGAAACTTAAGTGGGTCGATTGACCCGATGAAACGATGAATTAAAACATAAAAACTGTCTTAGAACAACGTTCCACGATCTCCATAAATATTCTAAAGCCCGCCGCGGGATCGGGTCCACGATCGGTTTGTTGAGAAGTAATACCATCTTGAATTAAATTCAACCATGGTTGTAAATTATAGGGTATAAAAACTTCTGTAATCTCCAAGGCTGGGCCTGAAGTGATTGAAGTAACAATCGAATTAGAAAGATGGCTAGATACATAAATAATCGGATTAGGCTCCGCATCTTTTGTTTCTGTATCTTCGGTAATTGGATTTTCAACCGCATTTGCCGTTGAGAATAAGTTTCCAAGCGTTTGATATAAAAGCTTCCCTGCCGATCGGTAATCTTCCCATCCTGTATCGGATTGGGTCAGTGACCGTAGCTTTTCTGCCGACTGGGTCAAGCCCATGACGGAAAGCAGCAACAACAATGGTAGGAAAAACTTTTTCATTATTTTATTTTCGCTTTTTGAGCGATTTAACTATAAACTTGTTCGTAATTTAGGTTTTGCTTATCTTACAAACATTGATTCAACGCAGATAAAAATTGTCTACGTTAGCCGATTCTCTTAGTTTTACACCTAATTTTACGAGTGGTTCACTGATTTTGAAAAAAAAATCAACTTTTTTACGCTCCTAAAGATAGTAAACAATTAATTCAGATGAAAGATTTAAAATATTTACTCGCTTATATTGCCCCTTTGGCGGCATATCTTGGTATTTACTATGGAGGTATTTGGTCTCCAGGTGCGATCTATGTTGGATATGTGATGATTCCACTACTAGAGCTTGTATTACCAAAATCTACTGATAATTTACCGGTAGAGACAGAACCACGTCGACTTTCTAATCGATTTTTCGATTTTCTACTCTATCTAAATATTCCATTGCTCTTTGGGTTATTATGGTATTTTTTCTCTACAGTAGAGGCAGGCTTGCACAGTACGGCAGAAATCATTGGAATGACTTTCAACGTAGGAATCATCGTTTCTATCATCGGCATCAATGTAGCACACGAATTAGGACATCGGAACAATCCTATCGAGCAGACGATGAATAAGATGTTATTAATGACAGCGCTTTATATGCATTTTAATATTGAACATAACCACGGACATCATAAAAATGTAGCAACAGACAATGATCCTGCTTCTGCAAAACAAGGAGAAAATGTTTATGGATTTGTCGTACGTTCAACGGTTGGCGGATATCTTAGTGCTTGGAATATAGAAAATAAGCGATTAGAAAAACTCGGACTATCTGTTTTACATTGGCGAAATCAAATGATTTGGTTTCATCTCATTCAAGCAGCTTACTTGATTTCAGTTGGACTTATCTTTGGTTGGATGGTTGTACCTTTTGCGATTGCAGCAGCAGTGCTTGGTTTTGTGATGTTAGAAATTATTAACTACGTAGAACATTATGGATTGCGTAGAAAAAAATTACCATCGGGTCGTTACGAAAATGTCTCACCCTGTCATTCCTGGAATTCAGATCATGAAGTTGGCCGAATTTTTCTATATGAACTAACCCGACATTCAGATCATCATTATAAAGCAAATCGAAAATATCAAATCTTACGACGCATGGACGAAAGTCCTCAGCTTCCTCACGGATATCCTACCTCAATGCTTATCTCTTTAGTTCCGCCACTGTGGTTTCATTTGATGGACAAAGAAGTTAACAGGTATAACAATCAGTTAGCAACATCGTAATCGAGTTTTGAAATAAATACAGCATACTAAAAGAGAAAAATACATGCCTCAGGTTTTATCTATAATTATTCCCGCTTATAATGAAGCGCGCACGATTCATCTTATTCTAGACAAAGTTAAAGCAGTAAAGCTGATAGGTGGATTAGAGAAAGAAGTAATTATTGCCAATGATTGTTCGACCGACCAGACAGAAGAAGCCATTCAACGATATCAAGCAGCCAATCCGGACCTTCCAATCAAATATTATAAGCATGACGTAAATCAAGGCAAAGGTGCTGCCTTGCACACAGGTATTCGAAAGGCGACGGGTGATTTTTTGATTATTCAAGATGCAGATTTGGAATATGATCCAGAAGAATATAATATTCTACTCAAACCAATCCTAGACGATTTTGCAGACGTCGTTTATGGTTCAAGGTTTATTGGTGGAAAACCACATCGAATTTTATTCTATTGGCATTCGATCGGAAATCGTTGGTTAACGAATTTGAGCAACATGTTTACCAATCTAAATTTGACAGATATGGAAACTTGTTACAAGCTTTTTAGAACGCCGATGATTCAAAAACTTTCATTAACGGAAAAGCGTTTCGGATTTGAACCTGAAGTAACGGCAAAGATTTCTCGAGTAGAAAATGTCAGAATCTATGAGGTAGGAATTTCTTACTATGGCCGTACCTATGAAGAAGGAAAGAAGATTGGCTGGCGAGATGGA
>CALKJE010000436.1 GCA_937995675.1 uncultured Saprospiraceae bacterium | reverse complement strand
TATACGATTGCCATGTCTCTGCGCCACTGTGCGACAAAAAACACGTTAAAAGATATACATGCCAGAAGGCCTCTGCGTCTTTGCGTCTCTGCGAGAAAAAATAAAAAGAGAGGAATTTATCCAAAAATGCTCTATACGATTGCCGTGTCTCTGCGCCACTGCGCGACAAAAAACACGTTAAAAGAAAAACACGTTAGAGAGACATTATCAATTATTCATTTAAAAAAAACAAGAAAGAAGAACCATTATTAATTACTCCTAACCATTCGCCCAATCATCCGATAATTCAACCCAATCACCAAAAACGAAAACACAAATCCCGTCAAGTACACCGACCAATGAAGTTGCATCCCCAACTGAAAACCATGCTGACTATACCAAAATTGAAAACCCCATCTAAATAAAAATAAAGCGACCAATGTAAGCACCAAGACCAAGGCAAAAATTTTCAATAAATATAAAAAAAGCACTCGGCTAATGTCTCCCGGTCGATAACCCAATTCTAATAAAAGTTGAATACGATCTTTCGCTCGACTCACCAATAATTGAAAATTAATTATAAAAACCAAAACGGATAAGATCACGATAATCAATCCGATCAAAGCAATAAGACTGATGGCACCGCTCAGCAAGGTACGGATTCTTTCTCCGACTAAATGACCACTATTTACTTCAAATCCTTTTTGTTTGATCTGTTCTCTAAGTTGCGTTTCATGTCCGCTCTCTACAGCCAACATTACACGTAGCGCACCAGGCTGCGTTTGTTCGCTAAAAGTCTGATTCGCCCATTCCATAAAATTAACTGGAACAAGAATCGAGTGGATTCGATCGGTATACCCAACAATATGACCTTTGAATTTTCTTTTAAGTCCTTTTCCATTCAAAGTTAAGTCTAGTGTAAAGTTTTCTAAAAATTCAGGGTTTAACTGAGGGAGTCCCTGACTAGGTGCAAAACCAAAATTATAGAGTGCCAGATAATCTCGAGAGACTACAATCGGTATCTCCAACGAACCTTCCTTCCAATTGAATTTTTGATCCACATCTTCAAAATCAATAAAAGCCGTATCAATCGCTTCAAAGAATAAATCCGTAAAAAAGCCAAAAGTCGGACTAGAAGCATTGATTCGAAATTCACTAGATTTAAAGATACCTAGCTGTTGGACATACTCCATTTGCTCGAGATCAGCGAGTTCAGCTGCTGAAAAGTGAGACTGATAAGCAATGACGGGTTTGTTCAAGGTTACATACTCAGAAGTAACCTTCTTATTGCCAAGGAGGAGATATTGAAAGTCGAAGTAGAATTGTTGAGAAAGTAACAGTAGAAATAAACCAATAAATGCCCCTAGCGTAGCGCCAGCGATTTGCCAATTGTTCTTGTCTTTCCACAATAATTTTTTCAGCATTGGGTACAAAAATAGTATCTTTGCTCGTATGAGCGAGAAAATATTAATATTAGATTTTGGTTCGCAATATACTCAATTGATTGCCAGACGGGTACGTGAATTGAATATTTATAGCGAAATTGTTCCATATAACAAAATCCCCCCTATAACCGAAGGTGTAAAAGCGATTATTCTATCAGGAAGCCCTTTCTCTGTCACGGATGAGAAGGCCTTGAAAGTGGATCTAGATTATCTTATTGATCAACGGCCAGTATTGGCTATTTGTTACGGTGCCCAGATGATTGCTGATCATTTTGGTGGTCAAGTACAACGATCTCAAAAAAGAGAATACGGGAAAGCAAGCTTGAGCGAGGTAGTTGCCTCAGATCCGCTATTTCATGATATTCCAACCGATTCACAAGTGTGGATGTCGCACGGAGATTCTATCATGGCTGTACCGGAAAAGTTTGAGATTACGGCTGCCACTGAAAGTATTCCCGTAGCAGCTTTTAAATCTAAAGATAATCAGTTTAAGCATCCGATCCACTGCTTGCAATTTCATCCAGAAGTAACGCATAGCTTACACGGAAAAGAGCTTTTAAAGAACTTCTTGATAAATATTGCAGGTTGTAAAGGAACTTGGACGCCAGCTTCTTTTGTAGAAGATACGGTTGAAAAGTTACGCAATAAAATAGGAACCGATAAGGTTCTAATGGCATTATCAGGTGGCGTAGACTCTACGGTTGGAGCTGCTTTATTACATCGAGCGATCGGTGATAACCTTTACTGCTTTTTTGTTGACAATGGCTTGTTACGAAAAAATGAATTCGAAGAGGTGCTTGCTTCTTACGAAGGAATGGGACTTAATATTACTGGCGTAGATGCCAAACATCGTTTTTGGGATGCGCTCGCTGGAGAAAGTGATCCTGAGAAAAAAAGAAAAATAATTGGTGGTATGTTTATCGAGGTTTTCGATGAATCGGCTGCTAAGTTTGAAAATATAAAATGGCTCGGACAAGGAACCATCTATCCCGATGTAATTGAATCTGTATCGGTACATGGACCGTCCGTCACGATCAAGTCGCACCACAATGTAGGTGGATTACCAGATCATATGAATCTCAAAATCGTGGAGCCACTCAGAATGTTGTTTAAAGACGAGGTACGAAAGGTCGGTCACCAAATGAATCTACCTAAAAATATTATCGGACGACACCCTTTCCCAGGACCGGGATTGGCGATCAGAATATTAGGAGATATTACGCCAGAAAAAGTTCAGATCCTACAGGAAGCCGACGATATTTTTATCAAAGGACTAAAAGAGTACGGATTATATGATGAAGTTTGGCAGGCAGGTGTTATCTTACTCCCTGTTCAGTCCGTTGGAGTGATGGGAGATGAGCGGACTTATGAGAATGCGGTGGCTTTACGAGCTGTAACTTCCGTAGACGGAATGACCGCAGAATGGAGCAAACTTCCTTATGATTTCATGGCTTTTGTTTCCAGTAAAATTATCAATAACGTAAAAGGAATAAATAGAGTAGTTTATGATATTAGTACAAAACCTCCTGCCACGATTGAGTGGGAATAAGATTTTGATGACGTGCCTTTGTTGCTGTTTATTAATGTTGATGTCTTGTGATTCTTTGAAAAAGGTACCAACAGATAATCAACAAAATACGGACAATTCTGAAGACCTTGGAGAAATTCAAGGAGGTAAAGTTTATAATCCTGAAACAGGCAAATACGAAAAGCCTGGTGATCGTGGATCACAAGTGGATACCGTAAAATGGACGGATACACCAATGGAAGAAAAACCACCGATTACCTCGGATGGAAAACTTCCAGATGGAACGACTACTAAGCCAGGAATGGATCCAGGTCAAACACTAGATATGTATGACGTAGCAGTTTGTTTACCTTTTTTAGGCAATCGTTTTAAAGAATACGAAAATGAAATTAATAGTAAATCTATGTTGGCCATCAACTTCTACAGCGGAGTAAAAATGGCTTTTGACGATCTTTCTTCTCGAGGTGTTCGTCTCAACGTAAACGTTTTAGATACCGAAGCTTCGGACGCTAAGATGAATTCGCTATTGCAAAGCTCTGAACTTTTTGAAGCTGAAATAATCATCGGACCAGTTACCACCAACAACTTAAAAAAGACCGCAGCCTTTGCTAAGAAAAATAAAAAAGTATTGATTTCTCCACTAAATCCTAATAATAAAATTACTAGTGGAAATCCTTATTTTGTGCAAACCAATCCTTCTCTAGTAAGTCACTGTGAAGCCATTACCAAGCACGCGTTGGATAATCACCCTGCTTCTGATATCGTATTAGTTGTTCGGGATAAAAGTGCTGAAAAAAATCGATTGAAGTATTTTCAGGAAGCGCAGAAAACTTATAAAGGATCTGATTCTGTAGATCGCCTCAAAGAATTTGTGATCCGTGATAATTCTTCTGATTTGAGCGAGGTAGACTTAATGCCTTTAATTAAACAAAACAAAACAACGGTTTTTGTCGTGCCTTCTTGGAGTAATGAAAACTTTATTTACGCATTAATGCGAAAAATTAGTTTGGTAAAAGGTCCAAATGAAGTAATCGTTTATGGAATGCCACAATGGCGAGAATATACACGGATAGATTTTGATTATTTCGAAAGATTAAACTTACATATCAGTAGCAATACCGATTATGATATTTACGATGAACCGGTAAAGAACTTCCGTCAACGATACTTTGATCGTTTTGGAATGCCACCAGCTGAAGATGCTATTATTGGATATGATTTAATGATGTATTTTGGTGAAATGGTCAGTAAACACGGTACCAGCTTTACGCAAAAGATCGATGGCGAATCCGCAAATTTATTGCATTCAAGCCTAGATTTTCAACCGGTTCAAAATACGATTAATATTGAAAATTTAGATGCCGTAGATTTCTACGAAAATAAAATGGTAAACATTCTAAAATTCGAAGATTATCATTTTCAATCGGCTAACTAGGATGTTTAATCGTTTAAAATGTTTAATGGGAGTGTTCATTAATGTGTATCATCTTTGTCGCATTAGCATTGCGTAATACGAAACCGATTAATCAATCAACTAATAAACATTGCATATATATATTCAATGTTTATTATGTGGTTTAAGTTAATTATCTAGACACAGTTAATTGAACACCCCGTGTTTAATCGTTTAAATAAATCAAAACTAAACGATTAAACGATTAAACAAATAAACAAATAATGAATCCAAAACGCGAAGCAAAGTTTCAATCCGTTGCTCAGCGTCGGCAACATAATTTTACGGTCATCTTGGAAAATGTCCATGATACCCATAATGTAGG
>CALKJE010000435.1 GCA_937995675.1 uncultured Saprospiraceae bacterium | reverse complement strand
ATCAGCGACTAAGCTATTACCATGGAAGAAGAACTGCAGCTTTGCAAGTGCCAAAAACTGACCATAATCGCATGCAAGACTTGCGATTGGCCTGCGAACAACTCACCATGTTCGTCACCCACCCTAGCATAATGGGGATGCGAAAGAGGCCATAAATTGACCACCTCGCGATAAATCAACTGGATCTCCATCTACATGAAAAGGCTGATTGGGAAAATTTTTACGGAGAGAAGCATTGGCAAATAAATTTCCAAAACCACCTTCGATATCAATCCAACTATCGGCACGAGTAGCTCCTGTTTGATAAGAGACTGGATAAAATTGTTCTTTGCGTTTAGTCAGATAGAGCGCCAATTTTTTGAGCATCATTCCGCGTTGTTGGAAGGTCATCTTGCGGAGTTTTGCACCTCCTGTCGTTCGGCCGTATTGTAAAATGGCGGCAATGTCAAGTCCTTTGGCAGTGGCGAGTGCTACGGTGTCTCCGTTGACTGCATTATAGAGTGGGGTACCGTCTCCATCTCCTTCGATCCATCGTCCCATGACGTAGTTTCCTAATTTTTTCATATTATAATTTTGGCTAAAATTTGGTAAAAATCTTAAGGCAAAGATAAGGAATAATGTGGGAGTTAATAATGAATAATTTGATAATGAATAATGAATAATGCCCTCTATCGTATTTACGATAGTAGGGCATTATTCATTCAATAATTATTCATTATTAATTAATTCATCTTATTAAGACTTAGCGGTTTTACTGGGGCGTACTTCGATTTTACTGGGTAAAGTTCGTGGGTGCATTTGTAACAAGTCGATGACTAGTTTTCCAATATCTTCTGGCCATATTTTCCAAGCGTCTTTTTTACTGTTTGGCGTATGGTTATTAAAATGAGTGGCTACCGATCCAGGCATAATGGTCGACACTTTTACATCGTCAGAACGCAGGTCCAACATCATGGCTTGGGTGAAGCCTACGAGGCCAAATTTACTGGCATTGTAAGCGGTACCTTTTGCAAAAAAGTTGGTGCCAGCTAAACTAGCAATCGTAATAAAATAACCTTTGGATTTCTTTAAAGCAGGAACGCTTGCTTTGGCGCTGTAAAAAACACCTGTTAGGTTGATATCAATTGTTTCTTGCCATTGTTTGGCGGTTAGTTTTTCAATGGTATTAAAATGACCAACACCAGCATTGGCGATGAGTACATCGAGTGCACCGAATTTTTTAATAGTTTGTTTGACTGCGTCTTTTTGAGATTTCAAATCTCGAACGTCGGCCTTAATTCCGATGACCGAACCAGTACCAATTTTTGCTAGTTTTTTAGCGGCTTGATCTGCTGCTGTTTTTTTTCGGCTAGTGATAGCGACATTCATTCCTTGGGCGAGCATGGATGCTGCGATACCGTATCCAATACCTTTTGTTCCACCGGTAATGAGCGCTGTTTTTCCTTCTAGAGGGGTATGCATAATTTTATGTGTTGAAATGTTGAATCGTTGAATCGTTGAGGTAGTGAATTATGGAAATGCTTTTCTCTGTAATTCTACAACTCAACGATTCAATAAAAAAGATTATCGTTTTACCACCTTCTGAGTGGATCGACGATTACCATTTATCACCTCTACAACATAAGATCCGGTAGGAATGTTTTCTAAATTAAATTCTTTTGAAAATTGGGTATTAACCGTCACAGAAAAATCATCTTTTGAGATAGCTTTTCCCGTAAGGTCAAAAATATTTATAACTAAATCCGAGTCGGTTGTTTCGTTGATTTCTACCGTAAGTATATCAGTTGTTGGATTTGGAAAAACCTTAAAGTTTATTGCTGCAATCTCGGTTGGATTTGTACTGGTAACTTCCTCTATTTTAAAATCCCAGATTCCTCTTCCATAGGTTCCAAAACGAATTGTTTCTGTTGCTGCCAAATATTCTACCGACCAATAAGTTTGAGTAGGAGCGTCTTCTCCACGCATATCAAACCATTCATTTTCCTCTGCGACATAAACAAAAGGCCCAGCTTCGGTTGCTGCAAAAATTAGAGATTCATCAGGATTCGCAACCAGTTCAAAAACTAGAGTAGAAGGCAATCCATTGCTGATATTTTCAAAGGAAGCACCATTGTCATTAGAAACAAAAACAGGTGGATTATCATAACCACTTCCTGCATAATAAACGCGGTCTGGATTTTGGCTAGAAGGCAAAATCGCTTGACCATAGAGGTAGTGTCCATCTGGCAAAAAGTTGAGGGTTTGCTCCCAAGTTTGACCTGCATCTTCCGAAGTGAAAAATCGCCCATTGGTGGTACCTACATACCAACGATTCGGATTTAAGGGAGAAAAACGCATAGCAGAAACTTCCCCGCCAGCGTCCGGTAAAAAGTTAAAAGGTAAGTTAGTTGGAGTGATCACGCCATTATTTTCTTCTAGTTTAATGATGTAGGAACCACTGCCTCCGTTGGAGTTACCACCCGCTAAATAAATTTCGTTGGCGGAAGTATTAGGGCTTTCCATGGTAGGGGTAATCCAAACGGTTTCATTATCAGATTGTAGGGAGTAATAAGCTGTACTATATCCAGTTTGTGGTTGATTATAATAATAAATATCGCCGCCGGGATAGACCGTCCATAAACGCTGATTATTTTCTGAAAAAGCCAAGTGGCCATAATCTCCAGAGATAACCTGTTCCATTCCGATTATGTTATCATCAACAAAATCGATTCCTCTTTGAAATCCTTGATCTTGCGAACCCGCATAAATATAAATAGGATTTAAAGGATCTGTACGGACATCGTAAAATTGATTTACATTAAGACCAAGCCTACCAATATTTTGGGTAGTCGCCAAATTATCATAAGAAATACTAAGTCCACCATGGTTACTAATCAACTGAAAAGTATTTCCATTTATATCTGTAAATTCATTAAAAGACATAATGTCTGCGTGAAGTTTTCCAGGCACATCGTCGTAGTATTCCCACCATTCGTTTTGCAATTGCCAAGTAACACCAGCATTGTAAGATTTATAACAATTGAGTCCACCAGTCATCAGGAAATCTGGGTTAGATGGAGAGACATAAAATCCCACTGCCCATGGACTGTCATTCATTGATCCTTGCTCCGACCAGGTTTGTCCTTCGTCTGTACTCATCTTCACAGTATTGTCTCTTCCGTAGGTATAGAGACGCGTTTCATTTGCTGAGCGATGACCTGCTAAATTAGCTCGTTGATTATCAAAATCAATTTGATCTGTAATAGCGAGGGTATCGAAAGATTCCGTATCTGTCTGCCATTTATATAGAGTCGCATATTGCGCATTATTTTTTTCAACAACATATGGAGCATTTCCATTGGCTGGAGTTGACATTGCGTAGCGATCTGAACTATTAAAAGGAAATTGAACTATTTTTTCAAAACTAACTCCGTGATCGATAGATCGATAGAGTGCATAATTGACAAAGAAAGATGGCTTGGACAAGCAGAAAATTTGGTTATCCATTTCTTTTAAAACCACTGTATTTTTTGGTCCGCCCCAGTTGTCAGTAGCGGTAATTCCTTCGGAGGCAGTCCAAGTAATTCCACCATCATCTGAATAATGAGGAGCACGATTTATTAAGGCGAGCATTCGTTTGGTACCGTCAGGTAGTGTGATCAATTCTAATAACCAGCGGCTAAATATAAAGTCCTGATTGACTACTTCCCAATCTGAACCATCGCGGTTACCTCGCCAGAGCGCACCTCCTGCCGAGACCGTATATATCTTATCTGTGTCTACGTCGTAGATCGTTTCATAAACAGATCCGGCTTGATTATTATTTCCTTTTTCGATCCAACGTCCAGTTAGTGCTCCATTGGCTAATATCTCTCCATTACTGCGAGTGGTAGCAGCTTGTTGTTTTTTGAGATGATGATCCATTGCATTTTGATATTCTATCTGTTGCCAAGAAGTGGTAGGTGCGTGGCTGTGCATTAATTCGAACCAAGCTTCACGAGCATTTGCATTGCCTTCATCGTCTGTACCTTGATGGAGTTGAGTTCCTTCGGTCGGTTGAGGAATATTTTTTTCTTGTTGTTGGCAACCAAAGAATAGAGAAATAAATAGAAGTAAAGATAAAAATCTGGTCATAACTACGGTGTTAAGAGCTTTTTAATTTGCCTTGCAATAAAGAAAGACAAATTGAAAATAATAATAGAATGATTTTTTTTAAGTAGAGTAGCCTAATCAACGTAAAGATAAAAATTTAAGTAGAGAAATATTGTTTAAATTAAGTGATTGGTCTTTGTTTTGCAAAATTAGGAGCGTTTTCTTAAATGATTTAACAATAGTAAAATAAAAAAAGAGAAAATACCTACTCCTTCTGCGTTTTCAAGGGTATGTTCTAAAATCAATGCCATTAGAAAAATGGTATATAAACCTAAAAAGAAAAAATGTTGATAAGCTTTATTATAAAAGAGTGGTAGAAATACCGCCAATAGTAAAAAGAAAAAACCAAACAATCCACTACCTGCTAATACAAAGAGAAATTGGTCATGAGGTAGAATTGGTTTTACATAGTCTGGATATTTATCTTGATAAACACGATGGACTTCTTTCTTTATATTTCCTGGACCTACCCCAAAAACGGGAGCGCTAACGAATAGTTCCCATCCAACTTTGAGCGAAGTTAGTCGCCCCGAATCTGAATATTCTTCTCCCTCTCCTTCGAGGTATTTTTTTAAATCATAATGCATATAAGTTAGCTTCTGATGAAAGCTAGGAATCGTCATGAAAGCTACGATTGGAAGACTGATCAAACCAGCCATAATGATCAATCCAAATAAATATTTTTTAGATAAAAAGATGTATTGTAAACATAAAATTCCTAGCGCTACATATAAGCATAAAATACCACTTTTTACACTTAGAATATGAATATAAAGGAAGAGGAAAATAGTTAACCCAATAATCAAATATCGTTCTTTCGGTGTTTTGAAAAAATACTTTTCACGAATCAAATAAATTCCACCAATGATGGAAACACCGACTAAAAGACTATAGCGAATATGATTTCGTGGAGTAGGCATGGGTTTGCCTTGACTGAGCATTTGATTAATAAGCTCATAGTTCATTAAGTAATTAATACTAATCCCAATCCCCGTTAAGGTAATGAACACCAACAGAAAATATAAGATCCCTTTTATCTGACGATCAGAAAAATGAGGCAATCCCAAAAATGCAATTGGTAAAGCAATAAAAGGTAGTTTGATGCGCAATCGTTCTAACAAATAGGTATAATCACCTTCGACTTGCCAAACGCCAAATAGAACGATCAAAAAATAAAAAAAGATGACTAAGAAGGCGGCGTTTTTTTTCCAGTCTTTTAGTTTTTTCAGGAGGCTTTTATTAGCACGAAATTTTCTTCCTGCTTTGTCATCTTCTACTTCTTCCACTAGACCTAAAAGCAGCAAGGCGATCATGCTGACGGTCAATAAGAAAGGAGAAAATACCAAAGATACAATCGCTAACCCACAAAAAAACAGTGTTATCTTTTCTTTTGTCATCAATCAAATTACCTCTTCTAAATTATCGTCCCAATTCTTAACTTTAGGCGTCCCAATTTTCCCAACACTTTTTCCAACCAATAAGGCCACCGTTGCATCACCTGTAACATTGATGACCGTACGGCACATATCTAGTGGACGATCCACGGCAAAGATAAGCGCAAGTCCAATCGCCAATTTATCAGCTGGTAAACCAATCGCTTCCAAAACAATTACGAGCATAATCATTCCTGCTCCTGGTACTGCTGCAGAACCAATCGAGGCGAGTACTGCTGTCAAAATAATAGTCAGTTGATCCGCAAAGGTCAATTCAAAATCTAAAGCCTGACAAATAAATACCGCCGCAACTGCTTGATATAAACTCGTTCCATCCATATTAATCGTAGCTCCTACTGGACAAACAAAACTTACCACTTCTTTTTCTACCCCTAGATGTTCTTCCACTCGTTCCATGGTCACCGGTAGCGTAGCAGCACTTGAACTAGTAGAAAACGCCAAGAGTTGTGCAGGACTAATCCCTTGTAAGAATTTACCAGGAGACATTTTTACGTAAGTAGAAACCGTCAGTAAATAGACACCTACCATCAAGGCTAGACCAAGTACAACGGTCATAGCATATTTGGCCAAGGCCACTAATAAATCTGGATTGGAAGTTTCAACAACTAGGGCAGCTAGCAACGCAAAAACAGCATACGGAGCCATCAGCATAATCAAGTCCACCATCTTCATGATCACTTCATTCAAACTATCAAAGAAAGATTTGACGGGGGCGGCTTGTTCTGGCTTGATCAATAGGAGACTGATTCCAAAAAATACCACAAAGAAGATAACCTGTAACATATTACCATTGCTAGAAGCGGCTCCAAAGATATTGCTAGGAACCATGTCTACAATAAATTGCAGCGGTCCGGAATTCTTCTGTGCTTGTGCCTTAGTCACTTTTGCACCCATATCTTCTTGGTAGGCGGAGGTGAGTTGTTCTAACGTTTCAGCGCTGATGCTATTACCCGGTTGGACAAGATTGACAATCAACAGTCCAATGCTAATCGCAATAACTGTCGTAAGTATATATATAACAATCGTTCGTCCACCAATCAGGGAAAATTTGGAAATATCCTTTAGATCGGAAATCCCTTTGATTAAAGATGCAATAATGAGCGGAATGGCAATCAGTTTAAGCAGATTGATAAAAATAGTACCAATCGGCTTGATCCAATCCTTGATAAACCCAGGACCAAAATCAAATCTTGAGATAAACCAGCCAAATAGAATACCGGCAATCATGCCGATCAGAATTTGCCAGTGTAATGCTAACTTTTTCATAGTATAAATGAGGTTTATCTGACTTAAAGAGAACCTTTTACCAAAGTGGTGGTGTAGACCGAAAGCCTAGTGCCAAATCCGTAAATGTCCAATAGTCAGAAGATTGATGAACAATTCGAGGGGGTAAGATAGGGAATTTTAAGAATTCTTCTGCCTGTAACTACGCTTGATCTGAAATATCACCCTGAGATATTAAAATAAGGTTGAATTATTGGAACAAATTTTGAAATAACTCATATAATAATTTTTAGGATTACAAGTATAAATATATGAAAAATATCTCTTCGATCTTTGTGGCAGCATTACTTTCTGGTTCATGTGGCCTAGTTGCACAAACTGATGCGGTACCTAACGAGTTGTTTGGTAAAGTAAAAATTGCCCTTGCAGAAGGTATCAATTCGCCGGATTTGGACTTTAGTCCAATCTATTTTAAGAACGGTATTATCTTTACCTCTGACCGCTTACGCTTTGGAGATAAGGGATCAGGTAATCCGAATAAACAATTCAACGATCTATTCTTTTCTGAGCAGATGGGTGATGTTAGTTTTAAGGCACCTGAACGAATTAAGGCGCTTAATTCTAAATTTCATGATGGAATTGCAAGTTTTTCTGAAAAAGACGAAAAGCTTTATTTCACTCGAAATAATCAAAAAGGGACTATTCTAAATACGAAGAAAGCCAAACGATTAAAGATTTACGTATCTTCTTATGTTAATGATGCGTGGACTGAACCTCAAGCGGTTTCTTTTAATGTAGAAAAATATTCTACTTGTCATCCATCGGTTTCTGCGGATGGTCAGACGATGTACTTCGCCTCTAACCGACCAGGTGGATTAGGAGGTATGGATATTTATGTAACCCACCTTGAAAACGGAAAATGGTCTGAGCCAGTAAATATGGGGCCAGATATCAATACCGATAAAAACGAAATTTTTCCTTTTAGTGATGGAAATGGAACCTTGTTCTTTTCTTCCGAAGGACATAATAATATGGGAGGCCTAGATTTATTCGCTGCTCAAGAAGTTGTCAATCCGCATATGACCGGAGATGATAACTGGGAAGTAAGCAATTTAGGTACACCGTTTAATTCACCTGCTGATGACTTTGGCTTTATTGGCAATGCCGGTGGAGATAAAGGATTTTTTACATCAGGAAGAGAAGGTGGAAATGGCCGAGATGATATCTATGGTTGGAAGACGATAGAAGAAACACCTGTTGAACCAGTATTAGCTAGCAAAAGAGTAAAAGTAATTGACGCAGTAACCGGTTTAGAATTACCGATGACTGAAGTCGTTTTGTCAGAAGCAAACCGTCCTGGCAGTATCAATCGTTACACCACGGCGAAAGACGGGATGGTTCGTTTCGACTGGAATAAAACTAGCAACTATGTTGTAGCAACTGAAAAGAACGGCTACGAAAAGTATGATAAAGTATTCCAAGCAGCAGAGATGTCGGATGATGTTATTGTGATTCGATTAAATCCTGTCGCGGATATCGTAGATGCTACTCGAGTAAATAAGAAGCCTACAAAAGTAATTGCTAAGGTTGACCCAACTACAAAAGTAGAAGCTTACGAAGAAGATATTGATAATTTTATAGCTAAAGGTGAAAAGACAGAGACTACTAGTCTAGAAACTGGTCAGTTGATCGAGTTAAACCATATTTACTACGCATTCGATAAGTATGAATTAAAAGAAAGTGCGAAGGTAGAACTTGATAAAGTAGTTACTTTATTACGTCAGTATCCAGAAATGGAAATTGATTTAAATTCTCATACCGATAGTCGTGGATCAGATTCTTATAATCAATGGCTATCAACGGAGCGTGCTAAATCAGCCGTTGACTATATTGTTTCACAAGGAATCGAAAGACGCCGAGTGACGGCAAAAGGATACGGAGAATCTGTTCCAGTGAATGAGTGTCTTAACACGATGAAGTGTAGTGAAGACAAGCACCAGATGAATCGACGTACGGAGTTTAGAATTTTAAACCTTGGAGAAAAATCGATTCTAAAATCAGATACTTCTAAGCCTAAGAAAATGACTTTCCAAGGTGGAGGAACACCTCCTGGAGATTTGCCAGTAATTCAGTCCGTTTATTATCCGTCATCGCAAACAGATTTATCGACCAGCGATAAAGACAATCTACGATCTATCGTAGAAATGATGAAAAAGAATGATGGAATGACGGTTCAGGTTGCTTCTTTTACAGATGCAGTTGGGAATGCTGATTTCAATCAAGAATTATCAGAAAGACGGGCACAGCGAGTAGCTAACTATATGAGTTCGCAAGGTATTCGTGCTAAGCGAATTGCAGTAGTTGGATACGGTGAAAATTATTCAACTGATATGGATTCTAAAAATAGAAGAACAGATATTTTAGTTACCAATCCTGGTGGCGTAGATATGAGTGCTTTATTAGAGAAATAATTCTTTATAAAAATACTTTTAAGTTAAAATCGAACAACCATTGGTTGTTCGATTTTTTTTTGAAAAAAAGTTAATTTTCTAATTTTTTAATAAGGAATGGAATATGATTTGCATTATCAGTAATAGAAGCTGTTTAAAAATGAAGCACAATGGTTGCGGCTAAGTCATTGACTGCCAATACTTCACAAATTTTTCGGCACCGTAGCTTTGGCTACGAACCTCAAAATTTGCTTCGTCTTGACAATCAAGCACTTACCCTCACCTTTTGTGAACATTCTTAAACAGCTTCATATTGATTAGATCCACTATCAGGCACTCATCCTCACCTTTTGTGAGTTCTTAGCTTTATTGATTTTTTTACTCCCAAATCTATTTGAATGCGTTTGATAATATTTATACTGACTTTTCTCTTTGGTAGCATGCTTTCTGGACAAACTATGTCTCAACAAGTAACGTGCTATCCAGACGATTTATATTCTGTTTTCGGAAATATTAATATTGGAAATTTAAAAATGATTAACTCTCCAGATTTAGACTACAACGCAGTGTTGGTTGGAGACGGTGTTATCTTTACTTCTACTCGTGCACAGCAATCTACCAAACATGCTGCGACGGCTGGTGGAGGCAAATTAAATGCTTGGAAAAAGAAATTATCAACCTTATTTTATTCTCAATTATCAGATGGTCGATTAGCGGATCCGGTTCCATTGACAGGAGCGGTAAATGACGAATATCATGAAAGTTCTGCTTCTTTTTCTTACTCTGGAAATTTAATGTTTTTTACCCGTAGTAGTGCTAAAAAAGATCGAAGAGGAAAACGACAATTAAAAATATTTATGGCCGAAAAGTCGGAAGATGAGTGGGTGAATATCCGAGAGGTACCTTTTAATGGCGACGATTTTTCTACTTGTCATCCAGCAATTTCTTCAGATGGTACTAGATTGTATTTTTCTTCTAATCGACCAGGAGGTTTTGGAGGAATGGATATTTATGTATCTACTTTTCGAAATCAAGCATGGTCAGAACCAGTTAATTTGGGGCCTGTAATTAACTCCACAGGAAACGAAGTCTTCCCTTATATCAGTGAGGATGAAGTACTTTATTTTTCTTCCAGTGATCAAGGTGGATTTGGTCGACTTGATATATTTAGAAGCAAAAAAATATATGCTGATAGTGAACGTACTTGGCAAGTAAAACAAAATCTAGGAGAGCCATTTAATTCACCTGGAGATGATTTTGGTTTTTATATTAATGGAGATAATAGTGGTGGTCTCTTTACTAGTAGCCGTAATGGTGGAAAGGGCAGAGATGATATTTACTATTGGCAATTGGTGGATAAACCGATTTTTAGAGCGAGTATTACGCCGGACTTAATGGGAACAGATCTTTATCTCGATCAGCATTAGTTTATAATTCGAATAAGTAGTTAGGTTCCCAATTAATGATAAAAATGGTCTTATAAAAAGTGCTTCTTGCCACTTGCTTGCTATTTGCCCTCCTACCTATGGCAGGCAAGCTTTCTATCGCATCGTATCCCGTCAGGAAAACACAATAGATGTGCTTGGTTTTGAATTTGAATTTGCGCTTGCCCTCGAAAAATCTTCGTCTTTATTGAAAATTAATGCCTAATTGCCGTAGCATTAGCTTGCCTGGTAAAGCTATCGTGGTCTTTATCTAGCATAGTTTTGAATGCTAAATTGTTTTTTATCTTTACGATAAAAAAACTATGTCTTCATCTCTTCGTATTCGTTCTATTCGTGGTTTTATTGGGGCAAAGAATTTTTCTGAATCTAGAAAATTTTATCAAACATTAGGCTTTGAAGAAGTAGTCATTGATGGGAAGATGTCCTTATTTAGCGTAGGCGAACAAATGGGATTTTACTTACAGAATGCTTATGTAAAAGACTGGGTTGATAACTCTATGCTTTTTTTAGAAGTAGTCGATGTAGAGGCTTGGGAGCAGCAATTATTGTCCTTGAATTTAACCAGCCTTTTTCCAACCGTAAAGATGACCGAGATTAGAACTTTTCCATATGGGCGAGAAATATTTCTTCATGATCCTGCTGGAGTGCTGTGGCATTTTTGTCAATTTCATCAAGAGTTGTAGTTCGGAGTTTTACCCTTGTGGTTCCATTTTTTGGTCGTACTTTTTAGACCAAAAAAGATAGATTATCAATGCTAGTAAAGTCCCAATAATGGAGCCAGCATAGATGTCTATAAAAAAATGATGGATCAAATATACTCTAGAAATTCCGACGATAATTGCGATTAATAAAATCGGTAACCCCAACCATTTATTTTTTGATACTAGCAATGCTAATAAGCCGAAGAGTGCAAAAGCCGACATGGTATGTCCACTTGGAAAACTAGATGCTCCAGAAAATAACGGTTCTCCTTCTATCGTATTTAATAGCTCGTATAAGTCTTGTTGTTTAAACCAAGCCACCGGTCGATCTTGTTGAAAAAGTTCTTTTAAACCTTTACTGACTAACATGACAATGCCCCCCGTAATAGGGATTAGCCAAGCGGCTTTACGTCGGTAAAAGAATAGAAATAAGAGAATGATTACATACGCAATCTCTTCTCCTATCATGGTACCATAGCGAAAAAACAAGTCACCATAATAACTGCGATGATCATTGAAAAACAAGATGACCTCTCCTTTTTGAGTACCGAAAATAATCCCTGCACCTAGCAAAAGCCAAACGATAAAACCCATACCGTAAAATTTATTTTCCTGAAAAGTAACACGTAGGTTTGACAGCAAATCGAATTATTTTGTAGCAGACTTTGGTATCAATCTATTGAGTCGATCTCGAATAAGTTCCCAGTTGATAAACTTGGCGTCATTCATCGCACGACTAGTTAATAGTAGGCCTAATGGAAATAAAATAACGCAAGGCATCCAGGCTGCCTGCACCGCTGGCAAGGTATTACTTTCGGCTACTTTTTTAAAGAAAATTCCCATAATGATAAAAAGGACAAAAAAGAAAATAGCTACTAAAATCGGATAACCAAATCCACCTTTTCGGATGATCGCACCCATCGGTGCCCCAATAAAGAGAAAGATCATACAGACCACCGCTTTGCTATATTTATCATGTAGTTCAAAAATATGTTTAACCCTAGATTCCGTTTTAGTGGAAATACTGACATTAGAAGATTGACTTTCATTGGCCAAACTATGTAAGGAAGAACTAAGTCTTCGACCGATGGAATCTTTATCCTTTTTTTCAAAACTCTCTAAGAAATTAGCATAATGTGCCAAGGAGTCGAGGGGCTTTTGTTTCGGAATAGTGCCGGTATAATTACTCTTGGATTTAGGTCGTTTATTATTAACTTTTTTAGGGGTTGCTTTCGATAATTTATCAGCGATATTTTTAGACGTTTTTGGTTTGTTGACCTGGTCTTTTCTGAGGATGTTAGAGCCGGCCCCGTTGGGTACTTTTATTTCCTTATTTTGGGTTACGGGCTGCTTAATACTATCTTTAAGAAAATGGAAGTTTCGATAAATATGATTGTGATATTTATCCCAACGACGCCTGAGTTCTACGTCAATAGAATCTATTGCTACGTTAAGTTGAGCAGCACTGAGCATCGTCCGGTTTCCCTCAAATAATTCCTGGTCGGTTTCTCGCATATCGAATTCGCCTAGATCAAATACTTTAGTCCATTCTTTAAAAGAGGTTCTTACAAAAGGATAATTTTTCTTTTTTTCCGCTTTCTTTTTTTTATCGGGATTTACTTTGGTCTCTTGGTACTGAGTACCATCAAATAGGTTCATCACAAAGAAGCGTTTATCTTCGGTTGTAAACATTTCCCCTTTGCTAGCCGTGATGACGCTGACTTTTTTATTATTATAAGAATTATGATCATAGATCAAAACATCGGTGATGGTACGATTATCTTTGCCTTTTCCACCGATATGAATGATCATATTTCTAAAATCGTCGTTAAATACGCCTGTTTCGAGGCTGAGCATCGGTTTTTGTCGCTTGATATCATAGAGACGAGATTTGAATTTGAGGTTGGCGACAGGGATGATATAGTTAGAACATAGAAAAGAAAACATCATTACGCCAAAACTCATTATAATTAGCGGCGCCATGATCCTTAAAAGCGGAATGCCAGCTGATTTAAGCGCAGCTAATTCGTAGTGCTCCGCCATATTACCCATCACCATGACCGAAGAAATTAAGATGGCAATAGGAAGGGCCATCGGAATTAAAGAAACAGAGAGGTAACCAATCAACTCAATCATGACCAGCATTCCCGTTCCTTTTCCAATAATATCATCAATATAGACCCACAGAAACTGCATGATCAAGACAAACAGTCCAATACAAAAGGTGGCGATAAATGGCGCAATAAAACTTTTGGCCAGAAGTAAATCTATCTTTTTCAATTATAGAATTCTTGTGTCTACCTTCTAATTTCAGCAGGTAGCTATTAAAAGTCAAGTCTAGTTTCTTAGTAATTCAAGAAGCGCAAAGATACGATATGCTATCGATTCTTTAAACCTTATTCACTTCTTTATACTATTACTAAACGATTTTGTTGGAGAATAGCGTATACTGTTAAAATAAAATAGTAAACATGAGTCATCCCGTAAAATCTATAGTTGGTTAAGCTATAAAAAGCTATATGCTTTAAGTAGTAAGTAATAAGCCCCCTCAATTTGCGTGTTTTACACGCTTGAGGGGGCTTATCACTTACTACTTCTAAGTGCAAAAAAATCAAATTCCACTTATCTGCTCTTAATGAGGGGGAATTCGGGATGACTCATGTTTATGCAAATCGTTTTTAGAATAAAGCCTCCTAAGCCCAATTACTAGAATAGGGTCTAAGAAATAGGAATAAAACGAGGGTTTTAATCCTAAATACGACTTTTTCATAACGTTGCGAGAAAGTGCTTCGATATGGAGGGGATAACGATTCTTGTAGATAATTCTACAAGAAAAAAAATATATGTTCTGGGAAAATTGAGAAATGTAGTTGGAAAATCGAGATTTTCCGGATTTTTTGGAATTATTCTTTCGAAAAAATTAGCCGTTGGCTAAAGAAGAATTTGAGATTAGTTGATTTACTTGATCTCTGTTTTGAATTTTAATTACTTTACTTTTAATCTTCGAAAGAAAGCGATTAGAAGAAAGTGAATTATTGTTTTTTACGTTTTTTAAAGGCTTCATGATACTGTAATTTAGATTAGTTAGTTAAAATCAGTCACATAAATGCGGTCATATTCATCATTCAGTATCTCCATTTGGTGGCGTAAATATAAACTAAAGTTTTTGATTTCCTAGTCTTATTTCAAAATAATGAGATTAGCGACATTAGTTAAAACAGTGTTTAGCTAGTAAATGTTTTGCTAAAAACGTTAATTATGACATTCAATATCAAGAAGTTATCTTCTGACAGAATTTTATTTTACGTTCATGTTATTTGTCTTTTGATTTATCTAACCTTCTCTTTACAGGGGAAAAATCTTCCAAGAACTAATTATTTATGGTTTTAAGGGTTATTTTCCATTAAAAATTCTGTTATAAAAAAGTTTGGTGTATAAAACCGAATAAATAACTTTACAGCGCTTATTTTTTGATTCTATTTTTTCTTAAAATGTTAACTAATGAGGATTTTGTAAAAAAAAGTAAAAACTCCTAACCATTAACTTAGGATGTTTTACTATCTTTTGCTCTGAATCTTAAGACTGTTCCATCAAGTGTGTCATTTTGCCGCCCGCACCTCTTATCCTAAAGGAAGCCTCACGCGCTGACACACTTTAACAGAGCAGTCTCTCGAACTCAGAGCTTGTAAACCCCTATCAACTTATCAAACTATTATGAGAATTATTATTTCTATTGGTGTATTCATATTCTGTACGACTATTCTGTTTGCTCAATCCATACAGCCACCTGCAACGCCTGCCACTGAAAGGCTCAAATCAGCGCAACAGCGAATGCTACTCGGCAAAAACTCTATTCTTAATGAAGTAAACTTTCGCTCCGTAGGACCAACGGTCTTTAGCGGCCGGGTAACCGATTTAGCCGTCGACCCTAAAGATCCGACGCATTTTTACGCAGCTTATGCATCTGGTGGACTTTGGGAAACGAAAAGCAATGGAACTAGATTCTCTCCTTTATTTGAAGAAGCCGCAACCATGACGATTGGTGATATTGCGGTCAATTGGGAAGAGAACATTATTTGGATTGGAACAGGAGAAAATAATTCCAGTAGATCTTCTTACAGCGGAGTAGGGATCTATCGAAGCGCGGATGGTGGTAAAACTTGGGAACACCGAGGCTTACCCGAATCGCATCATATTGGTCGTATCATTCTACATCCTACCAATCGGGATATTATTTGGGTGGCAGCACTTGGACATCTTTATTCACCAAATGAAGAACGAGGAGTTTACAAAACGCTAGATGGCGGTAAGACTTGGGAAAAGACACTTTATGTTGATGAAAATAGTGGAGCGATTGATTTAACCATTGACCCTACCAATCCTGACATTTTATACGCATCTACTTGGCATCGCGAACGTCGAGCTTGGAATTTTGTCGAATCGGGTGCTGGTTCTCTTATTCATAAATCTACCGATGGTGGTAAAACATGGTCGATGATCAGCGGACCCAATAGCGGTTTTCCTAACGGAGAAGGTGCTGGACGGATCGGATTAGCCATCACGAAAACAAGTGAAGGAAAAACCCGATTATATGCGATCATTGACAATTATTTCCGTCGTCCAAAATCGGATGAAGACAAAAATAAAAAGGAATTAACCAAAGAACAATTTCGAGAAATGACTGCTGCTAGCTTTATGAAACTGGAAGAAAAGGCACTCAAGAAATTTCTAAAAACCAATCGGTTTCCAGAAAAATATTCCGTAGGAAATGTTCGTAAAATGGTAGAGACTGGAAAGATTAAACCAGTTGCCCTAACCGAGTATTTGGAAAATGCGAATTCACTCTTGTTTGATACACCTGTGATTGGTGCGGAAGTGTATGTCTCAAATGACGAAGGTGAAACTTGGCAGAAAACACACGAAGGTTATCTTGATCAAGTTTATAATTCTTATGGATATTATTTTGGACAAGTTCGAGTTTCACCACGAAATGCAGATCATATCTATATCTATGGTGTACCGATTTTACGGAGTTTGGATGGTGGTAAAACGTTTAAAAATATCAATGGTAGAAATGTACACGTAGATCATCATGCCATGTGGGTCAGTCCTGATCGCGATGGACATTTGATTATTGGTAATGATGGTGGGGTAAATATTTCTTATGATAATGGAGATAGCTGGTATAAATGTAACTCATTGCCCGTAGGACAATTTTATGCGATTGCCGTCGACAATGAGGAACCTTATAATATCTACGGTGGATTACAAGATAATGGTGTTTGGGTTGGACCGAGTACGTATAAAAATACTGATGGTTGGCAAAA
>CALKJE010000434.1 GCA_937995675.1 uncultured Saprospiraceae bacterium | reverse complement strand
GTTTGAACTACCGTATTTGCAGGATCAGTAGGATCTACGACGATAGAAGATCCGTTTCCACCAAAATCAGTTAGATCATAATCAATCGTAGTACTTTCAAAAGTAATAGGAAGACTAGGCAGAGTAGGCTGCGTTGATCCACCAAAAGCGACATCATCCCAGAAGTAAGTTTTCTCACCCGCCATAGCTCCGGTGGTACCGAAGTTAAAGAAGATGGACACTTTATCGTAGGTGTTTGCGAAATTGATTGCTGCCGTTCCTGGAGCTTGATTAGCAAAGTCAAATTCTAAAGTTTCCCAAGTCATGGCAACGGTAGTCATTGCTTCTGTTTCCACGCTGATGGTAGGATCAGTTTTATCTTCTGCTTTTAAACGAACTGGAATACCAGCGTCCGGCGACCAAACTCTCACGTTCATTTTAGTGCTACCGTCTGCAAAAGGAATTGCCATTGCTAAACCATCGTTACCAGCAGTGGTACCTGCCCAAAGTTCAGCGAAGTCCGCTTTTGTAGTTTGTACTACTAAATTGGAAGCATCGGTAGGGTCCACTACGATTTCAGAACCATTTCCACCGAAGTCTGTAAGACTATAATCAACCGTAGTGCTTTCAAAATTAATCGGAAGACTTGGTTGAGTTAGTTGAGGAGCTTCATCGAAAATCACATCATCCCAATAGTAAGTTTTTTCACCCGCCATTGCTCCGGTCGTACCGAAGTTGAAGAAAAGAACCATTCTTTCATAAGCATTTGCAAAATTAATTTCATCTGTTCCTGGCGCTTGATTAGCAAAGTCAAATTCTAAAGTTTCCCAAGCCATTGCAACCGTAGTTGTTGCTTCTGTTTCTACACTAATATTTGGGTCGGCTACATTTTCTATTTTTAGACGAATAGGAATACCGGCATCGGGAGACCAAACACGGACAGTCATTTTGGTGTTTCCGTCAGAGAAAGGAACCGCCATATCTAAGCCATTTTCCCCAATAATTGTACCTGCTGAAGCGCCTGCTCCATCAGATTTAATAGTTTGAGCAACGGTGTTATTAAGATCGGTAGGATCTGTAATAATAGAAGAAATATTTCCACCAAAATCAACTAAATCAAAATTGGTAGCAACTTCAAAAGTAATAGGAAGGCTTGGTGGAGTGGTAGTAGGACCATCCACAAAAACTACATCATCCCAGAAATAAGTTTTGTTACCTGCCATTGCTCCAGTCGTACCGAAATTGAAAAAGATAGAAACTTTATCGTAAGTGTTTGCAAGACTTAGTTCAGCAGTACCTGGTGCTTGATTGCTAAAATCAAATTCAAGTGTTTCCCAAACTAAAGCGGTTGTCGTCATTGCTTCCGTTTCTACGCTGATGGTAGGGTCAGTAGCATCCTCTACTTTTAGACGAATCGGAATACCAGCATCCGGAGACCAAACACGAACGGTCATTTTTGTATTGGTATTGGAAAAAGGAACTGGCTCAATTAATCCTGCACTTCCTGCGGTTACGCCAGCCCAAAGTTCTGCGAAGTCAGGTTTGTTTGTCTGAACCACCGTATTCCCTGGGTCTGTTGGATCGATGACAAAGCCTGAAGCCCCACCTCCAAAGTCTCCTAGATCATAATTGATCGTAGTAGATTGAAAGTCAATCGGTAAACTTACTTGACTGTATCCCAAGGAGGAAACCAGCAAACAAGCTAGAAAGAAAAATCTTTTCATTTTTTTAATTTTAAATGGTGTGAGTAGTATAAACAACAAAGTAACCACACCTAAAAATAGGTGGGTTACTTGTTTTCTTTTCATAGGTTTAGAAAAGTGCTCAAAAAGAATTTGAGCGTATTAAATTGCTAAGATTTATTTACTTAGAACAATTTTTCCAGAAGCATTTGCTCCATTAATCATCATGTTGTAAAAGTAAATACCATTAGGTAAGTCCGTTGCTAACCAAGTTGCTTGGTGCGTTCCAGCTAGTTGATTTTCAGAAAGAACCTGAGAAACCAATTTTCCATTCATATCAAAAATAGATAAGTTTACATGTGCTGCAGTTTCTAAGTTATATTGGAAAGTCGTCTCTCCAAAACTTGGATTAGGGGTTGCTTGGAAAGCAGTAACCTCTGCTAAATCGGTAATTGCAGTAGGCGAGTTTATTCTGAAATTATCCCAGTAATACTGATCAGAAGTTTCGGTATTAGGATCAAATAAAATGGCAAAACGAGAAATATCAGTTGCATCAATCACAGAAGAAGGGTCAAAAGTTAGCGTCTGCCAAGCGTTACTGGTAGAAGTACTTTGAGTCATTTCTATAATTACCTCGTTGTTTTCATTTTGTAGAGAAACCAAAACTGGAGTAGGAGCAGCTGGATCCCAAACATCCATCGTGATGGTATTGTCTGCCTCTAAAGATAGATTGCCATCGAATCTTCCCACGATTACGTCGATTAGTTCTCCTGCGTTACGCGTATAGGTAGCAGCATATTCAGAAGGATTTCCGTTGGGGTCTGGATTTAATACTCTTCTAAAGTTTACACCAGAATGAGAGAATGTAAAATTGGTATTTTGATTACATTCAAAATCATTAAACACTTCTGATAAACCTACCACACCTTCACAAGGGTCATTTGCTAATTCAGGACCATTTAGATTGTCCCAGTAGTAGGTATCACCAGTATTGGTGTTGGGTGCAAATAACAAAACGATACGATCCACATTGGTATCCTCAACAGTAGCATCAGGTTGTTCTACAAAGTTGAAAGTCAGTGTTTCCCATTGTTGAGCTACGGTAGTGGTAGCTAAGTAAAAGCTGTGTCGTCCAGTTGGGTAGTTAGCTGGTTCTGCTAGGATGCTATTTTCAAGTGTAATTTGAACCGTGGTACCTACTGCAGGGCTCCAAACATCGATGCTCATGGTCTTAGCACTTGTTCTGTAATCCGTAAGATCAGCCATTGGAGCATCTAGAATGATTACATCAAATGCTTCTGATGGATTTCTGCTGTACGCAGCAGCGACTAAGCTGGTATTTGATCCACCTGGTGCTGGATTTTCTCCGTAAGGAATAAAGGTTCCACTGATAAATCCATAGGTTCCTTTCCGGCTATCTTCGAAATTGTCCCAGACTACCTGAGCAGATACACTAAGTGCAGCGAATAAAACAAAAGTAAACGAGAGGTAAATTTTTTTCATAATTAATACAATTTGGTGAGTTAAAAATTGAGAACTTTATTGATAAACTCTAACATAATCCACTTCCATGGTTTGTGGGAAAGAGGTCGCTCCGTTTGGATTTCCAGGAAGGTTGCCACCTACAGCAACATTTAGGATTAAATGAAATTCTTGATCAAAAGGGTAGGTGGTAGGTAAAACAGTAGAACGGGTATTCGGTTCACCGATATCTTGTCCATCCATCTGAAATTGAATGCAATCTTCATCCCATAGAACGGTAAAGACGTGAAATTCTTCGGCAAAACTAGGTTCCCCTTCTTCTTTTTCAATTCCTTGACTGTTAAAACGCCAGAAATCGTGTCCATAATGGATGGTTCCAAAAACTCTATTAGGTTCGCTACCTATATTTTCCATTATGTCGATTTCTCCACTTTTTGGCCATCCACCATAAACATTTTCTGTTGGCAACATCCAGATGGCAGGCCATAGACCTTGACCTTGAGGCAATTTAGCTCGAACATCAACTCGACCATATTTCCAGTCTCCTTTATTTTTGGTCACCATTCGAGCGGAAGTATATTGGTGCTGTCCGAGATAGAAAGGGATTTCTCTAATGGCTTTTATGACCAAATTACCATTTTCAAGATAGGAATTCTCTGGACGATCGGTATAATATTCTAATTCATTATTTCCCCAACCACATAGATTTTGACTGATTTGACAACCATCTCCTAAGTCATAAGACCATTTGGAGTTGTCGATTTCTGTTCCTTCAAATTCATCATTCCAGACCATTTCGTATCCATCAAGGGAACTAGAAAGTTGGCAACCAGCCACGTCTTCTACCTTTTGGCATCCAAAAATTAGGCTTAGGCATACAAAAAGAACAAGGAGTTGGGATATTATTTTCATTATCAATTCAATTAATTTGGTTATTAATTTTAGTATTTCAGGTTTAACAAATATACAGATGAAATCCAAAATCCTTTGATTTTTAGATACATCACCACTACATCAGTAATCAATATTATGATAATTTGTTTAAATATAATATGCTTTATTTTGATATTTTTGGCATATTTCGGACAATTACCACTACATCATCCGCAAAAAAGACCCTATATTTACCAAAAATGACTTTATGAACCTAATAAGATACTTGATACTTCTGTTGCTGACAGTATACGTTGGCCAACTCCCTGCACAAGTACCAAATGTAGGTTCTCCATCCGTTACAAATTTTTCCAGATCTCATTACCAAGCTGGAACTCAAAATTGGGCGATTCGACAAGACGAGCGGGGTATTATCTATTTTGCAAATAATAAGGGTTTGCTAGAGTTTGATGGTTCTCATTGGAAAACGTTTGCCTTACCGAATGCGACCATTGTCCGATCGATTGGATTAGGGAGCGAGGATCGAGTTTATCTAGGTGGACAAAATGAATTTGGGTATTTGATGGCGGATGAAGCTGGAAAACAGCAATATGTCTCTTTGAGGCACTTAGTTCCGGCTGAGTATGAAAATTTTGAAGATGTTTGGCAAATATTTATAGACGCGGAGGATGTTTATTTTTGTTCTGAGAAGGCTATTTTTTACTTATCCGAAGGTGCGCTAACCGTCTTTAAACCAAGTCAAGGCAACTTTGAGAGCTTTTTTCAAATTAAGGATCGATTAATCATCCAAGATGTAAATGGAATTGCTTTTGAAATAAAGAATAAGGCTTTGATTCCAATTATGTCAGATGTTGAATTACCAAAATTTCGGATTGTGGCCGTATTGCCATATTTTGAAGATCAATGTTTGATATTTACCTTATTAGATGGAATTTATTTATTGACTAAAAATAAGGGGATTGAACGCTGGAATTCACCTGCTAATACTTTTCTAAAAAAGCATCAAGCTTATTGCGCTATCCGACTAGAGGATGGGACTTATGCCGTTGGAACATCGCATAATGGATTACTGCATTTTGATGGCCAAGGTCAGCAAATTTCCCATCTTAACAAATCTAAGGGATTACAAAACAATACCGTACTATCTATTATGGAAGACATTCAACACAACCTTTGGTTGGGATTGGATAACGGAATTGATTACGCGGAAATTCATTCTCCTTTTTCAATAATTAGAGCAGAAGAAGGGATTGCTGGAACTGGTTATGCTTCGATAATTGATAAAAATAAATTGTATCTAGGAACGAATCAAGGTCTTTTTTATGCGGACTTGACAGAAAATAATGAGCGTGGGGGAGCACCAAATTTTAAGCCAGTAAAAAATGCTTCTGGACAAGTCTGGAGTATCAATCGGGTCAAGGACAAAGTCATTGTTGGTCAACATCAAGGTGCTTCCTATTTGGAAGGCGATCAATTAATTCCATTTTCTGATATCAAAGGTGCTTGGAAGTTTTTAGCCTTAAAATCCAATCCAAATTATGGAATTGAAGGAACCTATTCAGGATTGTATCTTTATGAAATCAGGAATGGAGATTGGCAATTAATTGGTAAAATTAACGGGTTTGATGAATCCGCTAGAATTCTAGAAGAAGACGATGATGGCAATATTTGGATTACCCATAATTATAAGGGATTGTATAAGGTCGTTCTAGAAAATGATTTAAGGTCGACTGCTCAAGTAACCTTATATTCTGGAGGAAATGGATTGCCAGAAGAGTTGGTGATTAATGTAACCAAGGTTAGAAATGAATTATTATTTGCAACACCTCATGGAATTTTTCAATACGATAACTCCTTGGATACGTTTAATTTACATCCAGATTTTTTAGAAATATTTGGTCCAGATCGAAATTTTCATCGCGTGATTGAGGATGAAGTTGGAAACGTTTGGTTTTCTATTGATAACGAATTTGGCGTGATTGAAATTCAAGAGCAAGGTGTTTTTAATAATTTTGAAGTGCAGTATTTTAATCAAATACAAGATGATTTGGTAGATGGATTTGAACATATATTTGCTTCTCAGGATCAACATATTTTTATAGGAACGGAGAAGGGATTTATGCGATACCAACCATTAAAAGAGAAAGATAAAGCCTTTAATTTTAACGCGTTGATTCGAGAAGTAACCTCGATTACAGAAGGAGATTCTACGATATATTTGGGTAATAAGACGAATGAGAAATTTGAGTTTAATTATAAAATGAATGATTTTCGGTTTGTCTTTTCAGCGCCTTATTATGAAAAAATTAGCTATCAAAATTTTCGCTATAGATTAGAAGGGTTTGAAGAAGAATGGACAGAATGGTCGCCAAAAACAGAAAAAGAATATACCAATCTACCGGCAGGAAATTATCAATTTAAAGTACAAGCTCGTAATGCTTATGGACAAGTAAGTGAAGATGCAGAGTTTAGTTTTAAAATTTTCCAACCTTGGTATTGGTCGTTGGTCGCTAAAATAATTTACCTAGTCTTAGGGTTTTTGGGATTATATAGTTTGCTAAAATATGTCGCTAAAAAGGAAGAGAAAAAGACCGCCGCTTTTAAGCTCGAACAAACTCAAAAATTAGAACGAAAAGAAGCTGAATTTAAGAAAGAGGTGGAAAAGTCAGAAGGAGAAATTATCAAGCTACGTAACGAAAAACTTAGTACATATATCAATCATAAAAATAGTCAGCTAGCCTCAGCTACCATGCATTTGGTTCAAAAGACGGAAATTCTAAACAAAATTAAAAACGACCTGATCAATATCGAATCTGAAGGTCCTGGACAGGTAAAGAAAAAAATCAAACAAATCACCCGAGCCATTGAATCCGATATTCAATTAGACGATAGCTGGGCACAATTCGAAACCTATTTCGATCAAGTGCACGAAAACTTCTTTAAACGATTACGCGAGAAATTTCCAAAGCTCACTCCAAAAGATCAAAAGCTTTGTGCCTATCTAAGAATGAATTTATCGACCAAAGAAATTGCACCACTATTAAATATCTCCGTAAGAGGAGTAGAGATCAGTCGATACCGTCTCCGGAAAAAACTAGCCATTGAATCAGAAGTGAATCTGGTGGCTTTTATAATGGAAGTATAGGTTTGATTTTTTGATGTGCGAATTTATTGATGTGCGGATTTTTTGATGTGCGAATGTGCGTATTAATATTAGTCCCTTTCATTGAACAAATATTTAAGCCACAGCGCGGGGATAGATTCATATTCAAAATCTACATGATCGTAGACATTATTAAT
>CALKJE010000433.1 GCA_937995675.1 uncultured Saprospiraceae bacterium | reverse complement strand
CGGACCGTAGATTTATGTGTCAGGGCTGCGGAAGGATTATAGATCGGGATTTGAATGCTGCGAAAAATATCCACCGTGAGGGCTTAAAACAATATTCTACCGGGACGGTAGAAAACAAGCGTGGAGCGATTGTAAGTCATTGTTTATAAAATGCAGATTGTGATGAAACGCTGAAAAATCAAAACTCCTTTTAGGGTAATTTTGATGCCCCGTACCCTTGGGTCGGGGTAGTTCACTTCTACACAAAACTCAATAACTCAAAACCCAAAACTGACCTCCCTCTACGGCGTCATTCTTTTTCCATCTCGATAACGAACTGGAAAGGCATCCGGATAACCCATTGCTTTTGCTTTATTCATCATCTCTCTTGCTTCTCGTAAAGTGAAAAATGGAGAAAGTAAAACACGGGTCCAATTACGAGCAGGTAAATATTCCGTATCTAGATTACCATAAGCGCGAATTTTATCATATTCAGAACTTTGCTCAAAAAAGTCCACCACTACGGTTAATTGAACTTTATAGTAAGTACCAGAGTACGTTTTGTTTTTCTCTATGCTGGTAGTGTTTGTAGACGTAGACGGTGTTGGAGTTGTGGTCGTCGTGATAGGATTGGTTCTAGGTGTTGTAGTTGTTCGTGTACTTGAGTTTGTCGTCGTAGTAGAATTTACAATTGAAGTTGAAGATGAATTCTGTCTTGTTCCAATTTTAAAATCATTTCTGTAAATTTTCTTACTGGAGTCGTGTGTATTAAAATCATAAGTAAGCATTGGAGCGCTTGCGTGCATTACTTCTAGTTTAAAATTACGATCGGGTAAAACATCGAATCTAAAGGTTTTCGTTTCAAAAAACTTAGAAACCAATAATCGTTTTTGTCCATTGGATATTAACTCATATAAAGCGGCCTTGTATTTTTTATCACGTCGTGTATTCGTTACGATACCTTCTACAAACATTCCACTACCAAACTTATTAATGGTATAAATATCGGCGTCGTTACTTCCTATTTTTCCATCAAAATTTCTAGTTGATACCAAAAAAGTATTTTCCTTACTATCTTGGTAAATATATCCAAAATCGTCAGAAGAAGAATTGACTGGTTGTTTTAGATTGACTGGTTGCTTCCAATTATTAGGACTTCCTTTAACGCTAAATATATCAAAACCACCAAGCGTTGGATGGCCGTTAGAACTAAAAAATAAAGTCTTTTGCTGAGGATCATAAAAAGGAGTGATCTCATCTCCTAATGTATTAATTTCTTCACCTGCATTCATGGGAAAAGTAAAATCAAAAGCATCGCTATCAATTTGACGAGTGGTGTACCAAATATCCATACCACCATACCCATCAGGACGGTCGGCTGCAAAGTATAGGATTTCTATATTTCCATTTTGCACTACCTGTGGATACATCGCAGTTGTTCCACCCATTTTAATATATTCTCGTAATCGAGCTGGAGTAGACCAACTATTGTCTTTTTTTCGTGTAACATAAATATCGCAAGCTGCACGTCTTCCATTCCAATCATCGTTGGCACAAACCGTAAAATAAAATCGCTGACCATCCTTGCTAAAGCTTCCTTGACTGAGTGCACCCGCAGTAGCAGTTGGTAGTTTAGGTTCGATTGCGGCCGACCATTCTCCGCCTTCTAAACGCGAGCGAAGGATATTAGCTTGGTTATTTCTACCAGAGGTAAAATAAAGAATACCGGAAGAAAAAGGAATCGGAGCAAAATCATTGGCTGGAGAATTAACTGCATTACCCAATCTGGTTAAGGTGGGTTGTAGTTCTGGGTTTTCCATTCCTTCTGCGAGTAAACAACCGGCGATTTCGTTGTCTACCAACTTTTGGATTAGTGCTTTATCAGATCCTTTATAGATAGAAGCATACGTTTTTAATGCGGCCTTGGCTTCACGGTAACGACCTTGAGATTTAATGCTACGGCCATATTTAAGACCCGCTAAAGGAAATTTTTCGTCTGACTGAACTTTTCCAAATGCTCTTTCTGCACTTCTATAATCTCCAGATTTGAGGTACGCTTCACCTGCCGCATTGATAAATTCTTTTTTACTCGGCTTTAGTCGATATGCAGACTCATAAGCCTGACCCGCAGCAGCAAAGTCGCCTTTACTTTCTAGCTCTTTAGCGGAACGGGAAAGCTGTTTCCAGTTCTGTGCTGAAAGGCCATTTCCAATAAAAACAAATGCTAAAACAAGGATAAATATCTGAAACCTCTTCATGTAAACAAATTTAAAAAGAATACTATATACTTAATCGTAAAAAAAGGTTAAAAGTTGCCAGAGGGGAAATCAGGAGATGTTAGTTGATTCACTTGGATTTGTATTTTCTAATGGGTTGTCTAAATAAAAAAAAGTTAATTTAGATTAGTCCGTCCTTCATAAATCGTCCGACCATTTCCACTGCTACTGGGTAAACTTGATGTTCAAGACTTAATACTTTTCGGGCAATATCTTCCGGTTGGTCGGTCGGAGTCAATGGACAGCGGGCTTGTAAAATGATATTTCCTTCGTCATAATGTTCGTTGACGTAATGAACGGTCAAGCCACTTTCTTTTTCTTTATTATTAAAAACGGCTTGATGTACGTGGTGGCCATACATTCCTTTGCCTCCGTATTTTGGAAGGAGCGCAGGATGAATGTTGATAACTCTGTTGGGAAAGTCCTTAATTAAATATTTTGGGATCAGCCATAGAAATCCAGCCAAAACAATTAAGTCAATTTTATGCTCGGCTAGTCTAGGAGTAAGGTCTTTTTTTTCATAGAAACCATCTCGGTTGATGAGTAATGTTTGGATACCGTGATTAGCTGCACGATCCAATACGCCCGCATTTTTTCGATTAGAAACAATCAGCTTAACAGATAAATTAGCATGATCTTTTAGATACCTAATAATGGCTTCGGCATTGGAGCCTCCACCGGAAGCAAAGATGGCTATGTTGAGCATAGTGAATTTTTAAAATATAAATCTATTCAGAGGTAAAAAAAGATACCAACAGATCAAACAAATGTAGAGACAAAACAAGGCCCTGTCTCTACATTTTATTTATTGATGCGAATCAGAGGTTGGAAATAAATATTTGAATTACAGAAACATCATCTTCTAATTGAATTTGGGGTGTTTTGCTTCTGGCTAGGGTGTTCAACTTGTGAAAGAAAACTTGCACAAAATGAATATTGAATATCGAATATTCAATATTCAATATTGATTTCCGAATCTGACTACCACTAAATAAATTACCTTATAAAAGATTGATTATCTGGTTAATAAACTTATTTTTTTGTATTTTATTTACACAACCTTACTCTATTTCAAACAGAATAGTAAACATTTATTTGTTTTAAAATACGTTGATAAATTTTCAATAAGTTTAGGTAGATTGAACACCCTAGCTTCTGGCTTCTTGCCCTCTTTTATCGCGATAGAAGGGAGCAAGAAGCTAGTAGCAAGCGGTAAGAAGCAGCTTCCAAAGCCCTTTTTTATTTTTAATTAGAAATTCAACGCCTGATTCGCATTATTGATCTAATAACTTTGGAACGATCCAATCAGCTCTAAAAATTAATCTAAAAACTGCAAGGTAGCCAATTTAAATTTCTTTCCTCTTTCACCGAATAAAATCATTTCTCGCTTTCCTGTTTGACGAGATACTTTGGGACGGAAAAGTAGATTGTCTTGTTGATTATTAATGAGTGGAGTCATTTCAAGACTTCCGTCTCGATTGATCTGTGCAAGCGAAATAACGGTTCGTCGAGTGCTTCCACTGAATCCATAAAGACGATCATCGGTACGATCATAATTTCGAGTATCATCGTTAAAAATGAAATATAATTTATCGCGGACAATGGACATGGCATAGGAAGAAAAATAACCACCATCATTACGTGTTTCTTGTGATTTTGGAATACGAGTGGCCCATTCGATTTCTCCATCAGGTCGAATATTGGCGACGATCAAATCATTATAATTATAATAGTAGTCATAGCGATTACCCCCACCGCCAAAGCGATTTCCTGTAAAGTTATCAAAAGAGTTGACGACGTTTACATAGTATTGTTCTCCAACTAAAACAGCTCCGCCATCGTTACGTAAGATCAATCGGTCGAGAGAAAAGGAACTTAATTCTGCCTGTTTGTTTACTTCACCGGATTGTTCTGCTCTTTCTGCACGTGCTCGTTTACGGTTAGATAAATCAGCGGTTAATAAATCAAAATCAAATTCTTTTGTATTATTAGCATAAACATCTTTGGTCATCGGATCAAGTCGGAAAAAATAAGTACCTCGTGCACTGGCCGTTCCTTTTTGAGAATAAAAACCAGCAAAAACCAAATGGCCATCATTGGCAATCTTAAAGGTTAGATCCGTAATAAAATGATTTTTTAATTCTATTGGATATTCAACGATCTTTTCTCCACTAGCAGAATAGGCTAGAAGGCTGTAACGATAATTCGCTCTTCCTCTTTTGATCTCTTTGGTTCCTTTGTCAAAAACGGTATTAAGTAAATATACATTTCCGTCGTTGTCAATTTCAAAACTTTCGATGTTTACATTTTGATCAGGATAGGGTAGCGTAACTTCCTTTTCCCATAATGGTGTCATGTCTTGATCGTAGACATAGATGGAAAAAGTTTCCTGTGTTTTACGACGTTCTGGATTTTGATTATAAATCAATAATTTAGAACTATCTTTTGAAATACTAAAATCGAAGTATCCTTCTCGTGCTTTATTTTTAGTAGGATTCTCTGCTACCTTCACTAATTTTTTGGAAGGGGTTAGTCGGCGGTAGCTTACCTCTTGTGCAAATAGATAATTTATTTTTTTCGCCTCATTATTAAAAGAAGTAAATAAATAGAGTTTACCACCGAAAGGGATGATGTTTTCGTATTCTACTCGTTTTTTCTTATACTTCATATCCAACTTAACGGATTTCCGAAGTTTCATTTGTGGCGTATAATGCTCTAGATAAATTTTGCTTGGACCATCAAAACCTTGTTGTTTTGACTTTTCTCGTAGGGCATAGATACCTGTTTCGTTAGAGGTAATAATTTCGGAAAGAAAAGTACCAGCGGGTTCACTGAGCTCCTGTCCCCAATCCAGTTGTGTCTTAATCTCTGGTTGTGCAGAGACGAGCGTGAATATTCCTAAGGTAAAAAAGAAGATCAAAAAAGAATTACGCATGCTTGTTATTTTTGTTGAACTATTAGGTTGTTGAGCACAGTTGGCAGTAACAACAGCACAGTTCATGGTTTAGACAAAAATAAGATTGAAGTTGTTTAAGAATTCGAAAAGCAGCTGAGAACTAGAGAAAATTATTCAAATTGAGCCTCTTTTTTGAGTGAATAGCCGAGCTATTGACGAGAAAAAAGGCGAAAAGTTGGAAAATTTTATCAGTTCGCAAGCAATTTTGGAGTTTTTAAACAACTTCTTTGTCACCATGAAAACAGAAGAATAAAGTGAATGTTTTTTGAAGACCTTATCAACTGTTTTTTTTAACTAAAATTAACAAACTTTTGTAGTCCGGTCGTCAGTTATCGTCCGATCGAACGATATTTAGCCGCGTTTGCTGCGTCGAGTTTTGTCATTACTTTTTTTACTTTACTCTTACTGGCACTATCAGCTACTTTAAAAATGTCAATAATCTCGTTGGATTTAGAGTTAGCAAATACTTGAAGTGACATAGAATTAGGATAGGATTTGTCCGCTTTACCTACATCTTCCAGCACCTTAGCCATGACCAGCTGAGCCGTCTCAACATCTCTATGCATAATGTCTAAACCACGAATATGATAATCGTACATTCCTTGTCGGTAAGGACGAAGTCGTGGATTAAGGATACTTTCTTGCATCCAGTAGCGATTACGATTTCCATCTTGAGAACGCCATCCTCGATAAGTATTAGCCGCATTAGAAGGGATCGTATTGATAATTTCTTGTGCTTTACGGAAATGGTCTTCTCCCCCAAAAGGAGCAAAAGTATCGCCGTCTAATCCTAAAATAATGTAAACATAAAAGGCTAGTACAGAACTTAAATTATCTTGATAGGAGTTATCACTAAATTGAATAGGTTGAAACTGTTGATAAGTAAACTGAAAGTCTTTGTCATTATGTGAAAGCAAAACCGTTTCAGCAGTACTGCCATAAATTGGTCGGGAAGCTTGAATCTGAATACTACCAGAAAATTCGGTAGCAGATAATTCATCTGTAATGTTAATCTGAATATTAGCATTGATTCTCTCTGCTGGCTCGTAGATATTTTCGGTCCATTTTCGAGTATTTAGAAATTCTTGAACCTGTTGTTGCAAATTATCAAATACTTCAGGGTCTGTAGTTTGAAGTTTAGGTACGTTTACCTTTACTTGAAAATTCATTTCCTGTGCCTGCGTACAATTAAATGCCAATAAGCAAATAAAGATTAGTAGAATATTTTTCATAATTAAATTATTTTGACCAATTCGTCGACAATGTCCGTAGCAACGGCCGTTTTTGATTTAAGTGGATATTCGAGCATTGTTCCATCCGAATGAAGGATGGTAATCTTATTAGTATCGTGTCTAAAACCTGCTCCTTTATCTCTTAACGAATTTAAAACGATAAAATTGAAGTTTTTCTTGTGAAGTTTACCTTTTGCGTTGGCTTTTTCGTCATTTGTTTCTAAAGCGAAGCCAATCGTAATCTGTTTTTTAGTTTTACTTGCTCCAAGCGTGGCGGCAATATCTTGCGTTCTTTCTAATAAAATCGATAAATCTCCTGCTTTCTTTTTGATTTTTTTGTCTGATACTACTGCTGGGCGATAATCCGCCACTGCTGCAGCTAATATTGCTACGTCCGCTTTTTTAAAAAGATCCGTTGCAGCCTCAAACATTTCTTGAGCAGATTCTACCGAAATGGTTTGGACGCTAGGGTGGGCGGTTTTTAAACTAGAAGGACCTAAAATTAATTGGACCTTCGCTCCTCGACTGGCCAATGCTTCTGCGATCGCAATTCCCATTTTACCAGAAGAACGATTACCAATAAACCGAACAGGATCAATCGCTTCGTAAGTAGGTCCAGCAGTCACAATGACTGTTTTATCTTTTAAATCTTGGGTTTGTCCTGTAAAGTCACTGACCAACTGAACAATATCTTCTGGTTCTGCCATTCTACCTGCTCCTACCAATCCGCTGGCTAACTCACCATGTCCCACTGGAATAAGATGATTTCCACCAGCAATTAGTTTTTCTAGGTTAGCACGGGTCGTAAAATGTTCCCACATATCTAAGTCCATTGCTGGAGCAAAAAATACGGGACAACGCGCAGATAGATAAGCCGCTAACAACATATTATCACAGATGCCATTGGCCATTTTTGCAAGTGTATTTGCAGTCGCAGGCGCGATGATCATCACATCTGCCCAGAGTCCGAGTTCGACATGATTATTCCATCCTTCAGAACTATGTACATCAGAATAAACGGGACGCTGAGAAAGGGTACTGAGAGTAAGTGGACTAATAAAATCGGTAGCAGAAGGGGTCATGATGACTTGTACTTCTGCGCCGGCTTTGATAAAAAGCCGAGTAAGTAGCGCAGATTTATACGCTGCGATGCTTCCGCTGATACCCAGGAGAATTTTTTTACCAGATAGGTTGGAATCCAAAATTTTAGCTTTAAAATTAGACTAGTGCCAACAGGCACTAAGTTGTTATTTGTATAAAATTAACTATTCTAGCTGCTTATTTTTTAATTTCAAAAGCAACTTCAAGTGCAAAAGCAAAAGTAAAAGTAAAAGCTGCAAAATGAAGAACAATGCTTTTTTTAAGGAAAATAATTCTACTACGCAAGACTGCCTAAAAACTGAGAGAAAAAGTAACTCGTCAGAAAAACACGATAGAAGTGTTCGATTTTGCAGTTGAAGTTGCGCTTGCCCTTGAAAAAAAACGCTTTATTGGTTATCTAGAAACTTAGTGCCTTTGACTAGTACCAAACTAGTTAGCCCTCTTCTATGATATGTTTGCAAAAATGAAACACGATAGAAGAGGGCTAAATATTATCTGACTGATAGCCAGAATTTTTTCGAAAAGAACGTTTTGGAAATTTCTTAGAATTTCTTCTCTTCGCGATCGTGGTAGTGAACTTCACCATTGCTAAACTCGTCGCTAGCAATTAGTACTGGATTTGGTAATCTTTCGTAGAATTTAGAAATTTCGATCTGTTCTTTATTCTCGTGAATTTCTTCAATCGTATCCGTATTCACCGCAAATTCTTCTAGTTTGTTGTGTAACTCATGTTTGAGATCAACAGAAATCTGCTTGGCTCTTTTAGAGATGATAACGAGTGACTTATAGACGTTTTCAGTGTCTTTGATCATTTCGTGAATATCACGTGCACCACAATTAGGCTCTAGGCCTTGAACTCTTGATTTAATGTCCGACATTAGCGATAATTTTTAATTGCTTATTGGATTTATTGATAATACTATTCAACTCGTCTTCGTGTTTACTTTTAGGGTGTTTACGAAGAAAGTTTTTGGAGTATTTTATTGTGTTGTTGTATCGATCTTGTTGTTTAGCAAAAATGCTATTTTCTGCCCAGTTGAAGTAAGATTTTACAATCAAAAACCTCACCCGTTCTGCGTGTGGCGAATCCGGAAAGTCTTTCAGCAAATTTTGAAAAGACTGGGTAGCCGATTGATATTGTTTTAGATCGTAGTATAGTTCCGCTTCTTTGTACGTTTTATTCTCCAGTTTTGTTCGCATTTTGGTAATCAGCGAGTTGGCTTCTTCTACCTTTGGGCTAGTCGGATAGGTGTTAATAAATAACTGAAATCCGTCAATTGCCTTTTGCGTGTAGGTTTGATCCAATCGGTAAGAAGGACTAAGATTAAAATTGGAGTAATGTTCCATATAATCTGCCTCTTCTCGATATTGGCTATTTGGAAAAGTATTGGCAAAATTCTTAAAATAATAAGCAGCCAACATAAATTTTTGCTGATGATAATGCGTATAAGCGTAGTAGAAATACGATTTTTCTGCTTCCGGACGTCCTTTATAGGCTCCGATTACTAGTTCGAATAAAGTCTGAGCCTTTGCCCATTCTTCTTGTTCGTAGTATTGATTGGCTTTTTTAAGCAATAATTCAGTATCGGTACTCGTACGTAGCTTCTCATATTCACTCTTACAAGCGGTTCCTACGAGGAGAAATAGACCGATAAAAACACTGAAGATCAAATGTTTATTCATAGACGTGCAAAATTACGATTTTTTTAGCAAAATTAAGAGAATTTCCGCTTTGGGAAGTACAGTGTATCAAACGTAAAAAAGAGACAGTAAATTACAGATTCATTGACCGAAAGGGTCTGTAAAAGACAAGTAGCCCCGTTTTCTACTTAAATAGACTCGAAAAAGGACGAATTGGTTGGGTTTTAAACGAACAAAGCCGGCATTGGCCGGCTCTGTGTTGGTTGGAAGTATCTATGCCTCCATAGTGTTACGGTAGTTTTCCCAACCATAAAATATATTAAACTCATTTAAGAGTCTTTTGTAAGAGAGAATGTGGATTGCAAATGTATAAACCTTTATCACATAATCAAAATATTTAATGTTTTATTGTGATTATTATTTTGTTAAGATAGATTTAGAGAATTTTTTAAATTCTTAGTGTTATCTCAACACCATTCCCATTAGTTCTTTAAATTCATCTGCTTTGTTGAAATTATGGTCTTGGTAGGTAGTGGCACTAAAACGGAGATTATAAACTTTATCATTGCGAAACTCTAGCTCAATCTTAATATTTCCGTAGCCTTGATTGAATTTTTCGGTTTCGGTCTTTTTAAAATTTAGCGAAGGCTTCATATAATGTCGCTGAATAGATTCGACCCATTGTGGGCGGTTAAAAGTACGGACGTCGCTCACGTAACTATTATAATTCATCACCAACACTTTTTCTCGGAGCAGATCAAAAAGGTGAATGATTTCGACCGCTCGATATTCTGTCTGATGAAAATGTACCACAAAGCCTTTCGAAGAGGGTGTATTTAAAAATGCGATTGAACCATCCGTTCGTGCCGTAGGAGAAAGATAAGCGGCATATTGGTTGTTGAGCCAATCTAACATTCGTTTGGCAGAAAGGGTAGCTTTCCATTTTTCGTAAGCGATCTTATCGGCTTCACTCCGTTCGATGATCTCGTGGATCACAGGTTGTGAGGGCGAACTTTGTTCGGAGTCTTGAAATAAGGATTTTATTTTTTTCCAGAAGTCGGACAATGGCGTAGGGTTTAGTGAAGATTAGAACGCTTAAATCTAATATGGCTAATGATGGAAGATAGTCATCATGATTTTAAACAGAATGAAATGGGGATTGGTTTAGAAGATGGTTTATGAGAACTGTTTATTAAAAAATACGATTGATGGGATAGCGGTGGATATTTCTGAATTATCAATAGGAATACGTATTTTATTGACCAATGAGATGGTAAATTATGGACGGAGTTGGTGGTAGAATGATTTCTATTAAGCTACTTCGCTTTTGGGATCGTTAATCCGTTGTTGAAGCAAGCTAAATTTTTCTTGGTATTTTCGGTAATGAGCTAGGTAGGTCTCCAAGTCTTGTATTTCTGCTTGTTCTTGGTATTGTGCTATCAACCTACCTAGAAAAAAGCAACCCATTGCGAGTGCCACTCCCGTGAAGATATAACCAATGGCGGAGACAATTTCTGGTAGATTCGGATTGGACTCCACTACGATTAAAGAAACAGCCGCTAAAGACCAAGCGGTAATCAGCGATTTTTGAGTCGTGCCGAGTAATAGAAGATTGATGGTGTTAAGCATAAGATTTATTCTTTGTTCTTTTTATAAGAAGAATATCCTAATAAAGTTAAAAGCGCGGTTAGTGCTGCAGCACCAATACCGAGAATACTTTTGTCTCCTGGGTTTTTATAAATGACATAACTACAAGCAACAAGAAATCCAAGGACTACAGGAAACGAGATAAAGTACATATAGGTTCTAAAGTTATCTCTTTTTAACCTGTTTCTTTCAAACGCTAAAAACATTTCTTGTACCTGTTCTTCAAAACTTGTCGTTTCTTCATGAACGTTTCGAACAGCACTTTTAGTTTCAACTCTTGATCCTATTTTCGGAGTACAGACGTTCAAAATTTCGTTAAGCTTCCGCTGTTTTTGAGAAATCTCTTGTTCTAATTGCTCTATTTCAACACGGAGCTTGTTTTGGTCGTTTGTCATAAATAATATCCTATTATCGTAAATATAGGCATTTATCCTTGGTTTTAAAAGGTTTTTATGATCCAAATTATGCTAGGCTAGGCATATTTCTCCGCCCATTTTTTCGCAAAATAAGTCAAAATCACATCCGCTCCTGCTCGACGAATACTCAACAACGCCTCCGGCATGGCCTGATCAAAATCCAACCAACCCTTTTGAGCCGCAGCGATCAACATAGCACACTCACCACTCACTTGATAAGCAGCTATCGGCAACTCGGTATTTTCTCGGAGTAAGTGAATTACATCTAAATAATGAATGGCTGGTTTGACCATCAAAAAATCTGCACCTTCACTAATGTCCAAAGTCGCTTCGATCAAAGCCTCGCGTTTGTTGGCTGGATCCATTTGGTAGGTTTTTTTATCACCAGCTTTGGGAGCAGAATCTAGCGCATCTCGAAATGGTCCGTAAAATGCACTCGCATATTTTGCACAGTAAGACATGATACCTGTATCGGTAAAACCTGCCTTATCGAGCGCTTGACGAATATAACCGATCCGTCCATCCATCATATCACTTGGACCGATCAAATCAAATCCAGCGCCTGCTTGAGCAACGGCCATCTTTCCAAGAATTGGAAGCGTTGGATCGTTGACGATAATTCCTTTTTTGACCAAGCCATCATGACCATCTGAACTATATGGATCCATCGCTACATCGCTGATTAAGCAACATTCTGGAAAACGTTTTTTGATCGCTGTGGCAGCTTTGAGATAGAAGTTTTTGGAGGAATAACTATAGGTTGCTTTTTTGTCTTTGAGGGATTCTTTGACGGCTGGAAAAAGAATAAAACTTCGAAGACCGAGTTCCATACATTCCTCCATTTCTTTTAGCAATAAATCCAATGACCAACGGTAATTACCAGGCAAAGATTTTACTTCCTCTTTTATCTTTTTTCCATCCACCAAGAAGAGTGGATAGATCAGATTGTCAACGGTTAGGTGAGTCTCGCGGACCATATTGCGGAGCGCAGATGTACGACGATTACGACGTGGACGTTGGTTCATAATTTGGTAGAATTTTTCTGCAAATATACGGGGATATTTTTGTTTATAGGTAGGGGTTGTAGAGACAATTCATGAATTGTCTTTACATGAATTGTCTTTACGTGAATTGTCTTTACGTGAATTGTCTCTACGTTCCCTCTTAGGAACTGGATCGTGCCCATGTCCTGCCCAAGGATGACAGCGGCAGATACGTTTGGTGCCTAACCAGAGACCTTTGAAGACACCCCATTCATTGATTGATTCGACCATGTATTGAGAGCAGGTAGGAGTGTAACGACAGTTATTGCCGAGATGCGGAGAGATCGCAGACTGGTAAAATCTAATGGGGAGAATAAATACTTTTTTAAACATTTTTTATTTTTTGTTTCTTGCCTTTTGCTTTACTCAAAAGTAAATTTCTATGCACTTAACGAGGCTGAAATTTTTCAAATGCAAGCGCAAATTCAAATACTTCTATCGTATTTCCTTAACGACCTACATTTTTTATCATTTTGTCAACATAGTCTGGTAAGGTAGAATTCTTTTCTTTTAAAAAGTATTGTTCCTTGTTTGGTTGTTTTTGTTTTTGCGCTTGAAGTTGCCTGCCTGCCTGCCGTCGGACAGGCTTTTGAAATTGAAAAATAAGCAACTGGAACAGCTAAGTTTAAAGATATAACAACTTATTGCCTACTGCATTAGTAGCTAAAACTAGCCGTTGATTCGTCTGGTTGAAATAATAAATAATCTCTTTTTTTATTAGGACCTTGTAAGGTAATGATGTTTTGCTGATCATCGTATAATTCCATTAAGACATTATTGGTTAGTGTTAGGTCTTTGGTGGGAATATCAGAAAGTGGGAATTCAAAATAACACCAGACGGCTAGCAAATCTTGGCTGTTTTCTTTCCCGACAAAAGAGAGAGAGAGCGGCTCTTCGTTGGCTGTGACAATAAAATGCTTGCTGAGATAAACGGCTAAAAGAGAGTCTCCTTCTGGTACTTCTTTTTCCGTACCAAGATGCATAGTTTCGGTAAAACCTGTTTCCTGCTGAATACATTTTTCTAAATCATCTAAGAAAATATGCATACTTACCTGGACCGATTTTTCTGCTACGTTGACATCGACTTGTGCTTTGGTCAGGTGAATGTCGTGGGCGAACCAGAGACTAAGTATTTGTAATAATAAGATCATTAAGTTGATTTTTATTGAAAATGCAAAATGTCTAATAGGTGGTAAAAATATTAACTACCAATCTATAAACGTTGGTAACTTCTATTTCGTTGTGGAGAATAGATAGAATATTTCTCGCAAACTGTCAACTCATATTTTTATTATTTTAGTAAACCACCTTAAGTAGGCTGTCCTAATTGTTTTTATAATAAATTGAAATGAGTTTTAGAGTTGAACGAGGAAAAAAACGTAGGCAATGCCTAAGCATTGACGAGGCTTTTTAATGAAGTGCAGCTTTAGAAATCGTTCAAGTTATTAATTAAATTATTAGGACAACCTACTTACTATCCAAATACATAAGATCATCACCACGGTATTGACGAAAATGATCCAGTTTCGTTTTTTTAAACCTAAAATATTTAGAACGATAAAGTTTATTAATAAAACGGCTCCCACAATTAATAACTGTCCCAATTCAATTCCTAAATTAAAGGCTAATAATTGCCAGACAAGTAAATGTTCTTCGCCAGGCATGAGCGCCGATTTTAAAAAATTGGAAAATCCCATTCCATGAATTAATCCAAAAAATAACGCCGCAATATATTTTACATTTAGTTTAGTGGGTTTGGTGTTGGTGAATAAATTATAGGCGGCCGTCAGTAAAATGGTGACGGGAATTAACCACTCAATAATGTCTTTTGGAAATTGAATAATGTCGAGTACGGCAAGCGCCAAGGTGATGGAATGACCGATGGTAAAAGCAGTAATGAGTACCAATAATTTTTTCCATTCCGTTAGTTGATAAACGACGGTTAATGCGATCACAAATAGTAGGTGATCATAGGCGGCCAAATCTAAGAGGTGCTCAAAGCCGAGTTTTAAATAGAGGTCAAACATGGTGTTGTTGAATGGTTGTTTGTTTGATCGTTTAATCGTTGATTTGTTTAATCGTTTAGGTGCGAATTTCTCAACGATTCAACAGTTCAACGATTCAACAATTTTAAGCATTTCCAAATGCCTTCAATACGCGTAGATGCGAACCGACGGCTGCTCGGAAAGTTGGTTGATCAAAATAAGGTAGATTAAATTCTTCTGCAGTTTGTCGCACAATTTTAGAAATGTTTTTATAATGAACATGACAAATGTGTGGAAATAGATGATGCTCAATTTGATAATTTAAACCACCGACAAACCAAGATAAAATTCTATTGTTGCGAGCAAAGTTGGCGGTTGTCATTAGTTGATGAATGGCCCAAGTATTTTCCATGGTTCCGCTCATGACAGGCTTGTGATGTGTAGGTCCTTCTACGACGTGTGCTAGTTGAAAAACGATGGTCAAAATAAATCCTGAAACCATTTGCATGAATAAAAAACCTAGCAATACTTGCCACCAAGTTACCGGTAAGAAGAGCATCGGTAAGATTAAAATGTAAGAAAAATAAATAGACTTACTAATCAACATGGTGATCAATTCCCGACGAGGATGGTGTCCGCTTTTTTCGGTGAGACCACTATTGTTGTAATGAGCCATCTGCACAAAATCTTTTTTAGTTAACCAACTGACGGTTGCCAAAGTATATAAAAAAGGGGCGTACCAATGTTGGTATTTATGATAGGAATTTAATTTCCCATGAGGCGACAGTCGGATAAAAGGTTTGTCGTGAATATCTTCGTCTAGCTCATAAATATTGGTGTAAGTATGGTGTAAAACATTGTGTTGAATATCCCAAGTAAAAGAACTCCCGCCGATCACATTAAAGGAATAACTCAGTAATTTATTCCAAAATTTATTTTCAGAATAAGCACCATGCGCTGCATCATGTGCGACCGAAAATCCTATTCCTGCTTGTCCGAGTCCCATCAAAAGACAAAGTCCTGCCATTACCCACGTTGAGAATCCGCCGAGCATGATCAACAGATACGGACCGAAGTAAAGCGTATACATACAGATCGTCTTGACGACCATCCGATGATCTCCATTTTTGGATAAATTATTTTCTTGAAAATAACGATTGACGTTTTTTCGAAGGGTATTAAAAAATTGAGAAGTGTCGGGTCGAGCAAACTTTACGCCTTGCATATAGTATGTTTTTTAAGTAAAAATCTTAGCAGCTGCTATCGTAAAGATAGGGAATTCGGTCTGGAAATCAACACGAAAAGCGGAAAATGACTCAGAAATATTAAAATGATTGATACTGAATAATACGGTTTGGCTAATACTTCAGAAAAGGAAAATAAAGAAGAAAAGAGGGAAGTGATTATAAAACAAAAAAGCCGCCGATCCAAATAAGTTTAGATCGGCGGCAGCTGTTTAGTAATGGTAGAACAATAATTTCCCGATTTGTGGCTGGGCCTTTTGATCCAATATTTCGTTAAAAAGCCTTTTGCTCTCGCTCTTTGTGCTACTAGCACAACCTTACGCAGGATGCTATGGCATCGCCTACGTTTTTTGTCTCATCTTGAATCAAAATTCCCTTGCCAAAATACGAGACTTATTATTCGACCATTACTCAAGGGAATATAATTTCTTCTCAGATTAAGTCTAATCTATCGTAAGGTCTTCTACATCTACATCTGGATAATCTTCGGCGATGAATGTGAAGGTTTTATCGGTGAATTTTTTATTAGGAGTCAATTGGTCAATTTTGAGCGTATATCGAGAACCATCGCGACTAAATGCTTTGATGCTTCTGAGATCATTCTTTTTGATGTCTAAGGCAATTCGGAACTTAAAGTATTCGCTATCGCTGTCTACCGGCTTTAGTTCAATCCAACGAACAGCTTTGCCATCTTCTTTTGCCACGGTAATAGGTGCGGCGATAAATTTCCCATCCTCATAGAATTTTAAAAAATTCTGAGGTGAAAACATCTCTTCAGAATCTCCGTCTGGATCCACATTATTGATTTGTACTAATTTGGAAGAAATCTGGTGGTACCAAAGCAATTTACCGTTAGAGATAATATGTTGGTCGTTCATGGTCAAGTTGTAGCGGTCGTCTTGCTGTTGGATGGTACCTTTTTGAATCTCTGCGTCTTCTTCTGGCATTTCGATGGTAAGCGTAAAGGCAGCTTCTACCGAAGTATAGCCGAGATACTGATTTTTCATGGCCTCCAAAACCTTAGTCGATCCTGGATCAGAGTCTTCTGCAGTGGCAAATTGGTTAGTTTGGGCGGTAGCGACGATGCTAAAAGCTATAGCCAGTAAAAATATTATCTGTTTCATCTTATTTCTATTTACACTATTTAGTGAATCCGTTATTTAGACGCAAATATAACGCGAGAGATTAACGGTGGATTGCTGGGAAGTGTTAATAAATTATTAAATAACTTCAATAAAAATCATGGGAATTTTATTTTACTCGTAATATTCCTCATTTTCAATATACAAAGCCTATTTTTGCCGAAAAAAATGGATACGCCAAATACTGCTGCTGAATTCTATGATCAGATATTTTCTACCGCTCCAGCACCGATAAAAGAAGCTTTTCTACGACAATTATTTGCCCGTGATGAATTATTCCGGAATGCTTTCGAAAATTACCTAAATCCAGCACCTGTCAATTACGACATAACGACCCTTGTTGGGAAGCTAAACGAAATCTCTCAACGGATCAAAACAGAGATCGAAAATTTTGAGTGGTTGGTATCTGAAGATGATCCTCAAGCAGATTATCTAGAAGAGATGAGCGAAGTATTGAATGAAAATTTCTTTGTCAATATCACGCCGATGATCGAGCAGTATTTTCAGAGCGGTAATTTACTTCTCGCCCTGCGAAATCTTCGAGTACTAGAATTGAGCCTCGATCTTGATTGGGAGAAATCAGCTCCTAAACCGCTGGCCGTTCATGGTCCCGAACTCAACGAAGATATGGTTACCCACGAATTTAATTATCTATTGGTGTATTTCCACACCGGTATTTTTCCAGATGTTTTATTAGAAAGCGCTAAAGAGTTGATCGAAAATTTCATTGCTCATCCGGCAGCACATTATCCACAGACAGAAGGATGGGAAGAAATTCTGATGTTGATTGATGGACGGTTAAATTAGATAAACTGTTTTGCTACGCCTCTCACTTTCCCAACATATGCTTTTCCAAATAAATTGAGATGAACCAATAAATAATATAATTTATAAATTCCCATCCGATCTAGGAATCCGATTTCTGTAGAAAAAAAATCGTTATAAGTATTATAAAAAACATCATCAAATCCACCAAATAAATGAGTCATTGCGAGATCCATTTCTCGATGTCCATAACTTACGGCGGGATCAATTAAGACAGGAATTTGATTTTTAGTAATCAAAAAATTACCATTCCATAAATCTCCATGTGTCAATGCCGGAACTTCCTTTGGACAAATCTCAGGAATCTCTTTATATAATTTTTCAAAAATTTTCAAATCATTAGCATTCAATAGTCGGCGATCTACCGCCATTGTAACTTGTGGTTTTAAACGCTCCGTTACATAAAATTCAGACCAAGTATTATGGTAGTTATTATGCTGTGGAAGACTCCCGATAAAGTTGTTGTGATCGAGCCCAAAATTGTCCTGCGTCGTTTGATGAAGGGCTGTTAAATGTAGCGCAAGATTTTCCCATCCTAATTTGTTGGGTGCAACGGATGGTAAGTATTCCATTAAAAGATAGGCCGTTCCATTGAGATTTCCAGTGTCAAAAACGGTTGGTGTTTTTATCGTTTGACTTTTTGCTAAGGTTTCTAATCCTCGTGCTTCTATTTCTAGAAAGTCAGGAGTCGGAGGTTGTCGGTGTTGTTTTAGAAAATAAATACCGCTGGTTGTTTCAATACGCCATGCTTCATTGATATCGCCACCTGAGATAGGTTGGTAGGAAAGGATCTTTCTGTGTTTTAGAAAATCAGGTTGCGTAAATGGGAGAGGAGGTTTCAAGTTTTGTTTTTTCTGTAAAGATAAAATAGATATGTGGATTTTTTTGCTCTTCTGCCTTCTAACTTCCCGAGGGGAAGAACCGCCACCCGCTCGTAGACCTTTGGAGAAGTCTATTGTTTATTTTATTCCTTTTTTGCTTGTTATCAATTGGGAAGTAAAGAGGAAACTTGAAATCCTCGTTGAGACGAGCGTTAGGTTTTCCTTTTAAGTAAAAGTGAACTCAAAACGAGGAACTCCCGTTGAGAGTGGAGTTTTGAATATCCTTCCGGATTTGCGCAGGAAGAGAGCGACCGAAGGAAGCGTCCTGACTAAGTAAATACGGAATCAAGGGAAATTCAAAAACCGCTCGAAACCAACGTTGAGAGATGCGTTAGATTTTCCTTCCGAATTTATGAAGGAAAAAAGCGACGAAGGAGCGTTTGACTGAATAAATGCGGAATTAAAGAAAATCTATGAGCCTCTCGAAACAAACCCAACTAAAAAACCCAGTAGAAGTTAATTCTACCGGGTGTGGTTCCTCGTGATTAGCTCACAAGGTTGCCTCCTATTTCCTAATCACATACTCTCCAAGAACCGTTCCAATTCTACTTCATCGTACATTAAAACTTCACGAGGTTTACTTCCGGAGGAAGGACCGACGATTCCGTAGGACTCTAATTGGTCCATGATTCGGCCTGCTCGGTTATAACCTAGTTTTAATCTTCGTTGGATCATAGAGGTGCTACCGTGCTGATTCTGAACGACTAAGCGCGCTGCATCTGTGAATTTTTCATCTAAATCATTAACGCTGACACCACCTTTTCCTCCTTTGCCATCGTCATCACCATGAAATTCAGGTAAGAAGAAAGGTTCAGGATATCCAGGTTGGTCTGCGATAAAATCAATTACTTTTTCTACTTCAGGCGTATCTACAAACGCACATTGTAGACGAATCAGGTCGCTACCGAAGGATAAAAGCATATCTCCACGACCAATTAGTTGATCCGCACCACCTGCATCGAGGATGGTTCGTGAATCCACTTTGGCCGTTACTCGGTAGGCGATTCGTGCTGGGAAGTTGGCTTTGATTGTACCTGTAATAATATTCACCGAAGGACGCTGGGTCGCAATTACTAGGTGAATTCCAACCGCTCTCGAGAGCTGCGCCAATCGACTGATCGGCATTTCGATCTCTTTACCGGCGGTCATGATCAAATCTGCAAACTCATCAATCACCAGTACGATAAACGGCATAAATTTATGTCCGTTGTTTGGATTGAGTCGACGGCTAACAAATTTTTCGTTGTATTCCGTAATATTTCTGGATTTGGCTTTTTTCAATAAAGAATACCGTTGATCCATTTCTATTAATAAAGAATTCAAGGTATGAACTACCTTGGTGGTATCCGTTACAATCGGTTCGTCCAATCCAGGCAAGTAAGCAAGGAAGTGCGAAGCGATTTTGCTGTAAGGGAATAATTCCACTTTCTTAGGATCAATCATCACAAATTTAATCTGCGATGGATGTTTTTTATAAAGCAGTGAGATTAAGATCACGTTGATACCAACTGACTTACCCTGACCCGTTGCACCTGCAATCAACAAGTGAGGCATCTTGGCTAAATCTGCTACGAATACCTCATTGGAAATCGTCTTACCGAAAGCAATCGGAAGATCCATTTTGGCTCGTTTAAATTTATCGGAGATCAATGTTTCTTTTAACGAAACTACCTGCTTGGCTTTATTCGGTACCTCAATACCGATGGTTCCTTTTCCAGGAATCGGCGCGATAATTCGAATACCGAGTGCTGCGAGGCTCAAGGCGATATCGTCTTCTAAGTTTTTAATTTTAGAAATACGAACACCAGGAGCAGGGACGATTTCGTATAGCGTTACGGTTGGTCCGATGGTCGCTTTAATTTTTATAATCTCAATCTTATAATTGAGTAAGGTCTCGATAATCTGATCCTTATTTTGTTCTAATTCAGCACGATCGATTTCTACTTTTTGATCCGCATAATCATAAAGCAATGCTAAAACAGGATGTTCATAAGAGGACAACTCCAGTGTCGGATCATAAGGTTCGCTGTGATCATTTTCATGTTGAATGACCATGTCCGGTTTGTCAAATGGGTTTTTGATAACCTCTACGTTGACAGGAGTTGGAGGCTCCGCATCTAAGCTGGTCTCTATCGGTTCCGGTTGGGCAATTTCAAGTTCCGCATCTCCTGGTGTTAAAGAGTTGGCCTTTTTATTTTTGATTCGTTCTCGCAATTCCAAAGCCAATTGCTGTGGTGTTTTTTCAACTGGAGTTTCGACTTCTGGGGTTGGAGGTTCTTGCTCTAGTTCCAAGGATGGGCCATCAGCTTTTGGTGTCTCAGCTACTGCACCTGTATTGAGATTGCGGTTGGTCGTGTCTCTTTTTGGTCGTAGTCCAACTGCTCCAGTAGGGTCGGGTAGTGCTGCGACCGGTGGACGCGCTTTGGCTCTTTTGAGTGCTTTTGGATTGGTAATATTTGCTAAAAAATATTTTAAATCAGACCAGAATCCGCCAGGCGTTAATTCTGAGAAATTAGGATTAAATGCCCAAACAACGCTGGTTAAAACGCAGAACAACAATAGCGTAATCGTTCCAATGGTTCCAATAAAAGAAATCAACCAGCTACTCACCCCTTCTCCAAAAGCACCTCCCCATGGAAAAGAAGAATTTTGAAAAGTAAATTCGAATAAGATGGAAAGAAAAATTAATAATAAGAAACTATACCAAAGCGTCAGTCGGTGATTGGCTAATGGTTCTTCTTTGACGAAAGACAATCCGATCACACTCATCATAAATACCAGAATGTAAGAAGGCAATCCAAAGCCCCAAAAGAAAAAGATATTTGAAAAGATGGCACCGAGTCGTCCCAACCAGTTTGACATTTCTACATCACTTTGTAAGAGTAATCCCCACGAAAATTGAAGGACTCTATCTTGGTCTGCTTCCCAAGTAAAGAGGTAAGAACTAAAAGCGATAAAGAGGTAAAAGGCAAAAAGCATAAAGAGGAGACCTAGGAGTTTGGGAACTCGAGCATCTAATTTGAACTTGTCAAAATTGAGTGATAATTGACTAAAAACGCCTTTTGATTTTTTTTTCGCTGCCATGAGCAAGTATATTTTCGAATTCTTCGCAAATATATCAAGCGTACACGATGAGCATCGGTACACGATGAGAGGCAATTATTAAACTGCATCCCTTGATAGAGGTCGTCAAATTCAGTGTTTCATAAAATAACAGCGGAAATCTCTCATGGAAGTGATAGATGGGAAGTCCAATGATCAGTTTTCAAATTGGTTTTCCTGTCTTTTCGCTCCCAAAAACTAGGTTTTTAAGAGCTTGTCCAAATTTTCATGATTGTGCGAAATTGAGGAAATTTTGTTCTGAATAAGGCAAAAAACGTAAGCGATGCCATAGCATCGATGAGGCTTTTTAACGCGATTCAGAATTAAATTTGCCAATTGCAGCCAATTAATGGAAGTTTAGACAAGTTCTGAAGACCTAGGTAGTTTTCTCAACGGTTACCCTACAAATTTAGGGATATTTCTGGGCATTTACAATGATTTTTGGAAAACGCCAGATTAGTTTTTTCTTTAATAAAAAAAGCACCGAAACTTATCGGTGCTCATTTATTTGGTTTTGCGAGGAAAAAGCGGTGTACTTCGCTTTATAATTTACGTGAACTTACGATTGGTTTGATGGATTTAGGCGTTGTTTTGCTTACTCTGAGTGCTGGATTGTTTCGGTAAACAATCTCGGACATTCCCGCTGCGATTGCTTGCATAGATTCGATATAAGGCAGATAAATTTCTGCTTTTCCATCTGTATGAACCTGGGCAGTTTTTGCGTGTAATTCGAGCGTGTTGATGGAGCCTCGGCCCGTAAATTGAATATTTTCGTGGTTGACTTTCCCCGTTAGTGATGCGTTGATTTGTCCCGTAAACTTAGCATTAAGTTGCTTCGCTTCAATGGGTAAGCGCAGATCAATATTCCCGGTAGCAGTAATGGAAAAATTTTCAGTAGAAACAGGTTGGATTCCATCCACTCGGATTTTACCATTCAGTTCTAAGTCCGTTAATTCAGGATAGTAAAGATAAACATCGATGCGTTGGTGATCGAATGGGCCTTGATTGGCCGTTTTAAAATCATACCACACATAAAGGGTTTCATCTCGAACTTCGGTGCGTACATGCTCAGAGGTATAACTAGCAGAAGACTGCACTTTGATCGCAGGACTATCTGATGGTTCTAGAAAAATACTACCATATCCTTCATAGCTTATTTTGTTAAAATAAGGAAGCGAGCGCGTTTGAACATCCTGAGCAGCAGCTTGAAAGGAGAAGAGCGCAGACAAAAGCAAAAATAGCAATCTGGTTTTCATAACTTAATTTTTTGAGTGGATTATTGGTTGTTTAATCGTTTAATCGTTTAATCGTTGATTTGTTGAATTGATTCTAAAAAAGTAAAAAACGTATAGGTGTAAAACGTTTTCGTTTTTTTTAAGAAATTTTCTTTTTGAGTATAGATGATTTTCAACAAATCAATGATTCAACAGGTCAACATAAAAAACAAAGACGGTTAAAAATAGCGGTTAGTTACGTAAGCGAATTGTTTTTTAGACAGATTCTTCTTTTTTAACTTTTTCGTCGGATTTTATAAAGCCATCTAGGATACGAACGGTTCGAGAACCGTAGGATGCATTTTTTTCTGAATGTGTAACCTGAACGATGGTGATGCCTTCTTGATTCAGTTTTTGAAACAGTTCCATGATTTGTTCCGCTTGTTCGGAATGTAAATTACCAGTTGGTTCGTCCGCTAGTAATAATCGAGGTTTGTGAATGATGGCGCGTGCTACTCCGACGAGTTGTTGTTGACCACCAGAAAGTTGTGCTGGGAATAAATCTTTTTTGGCCACCATGTTAAAGCGATCTAATACCTCTGCGACCATACTTTTACGATCGGCAGATTTGATATTGCGATAGAGTAACGGTGTCTCGATATTTTCATAGACCGTTAGTTCATCGATCAAGTGATAAGCTTGAAAGATAAAACCCATATATTGTTTGTGGAGTTCCTGTCGGCGGCGTTCTTTTAGTTTAAAAACAGATTCGCCTAAAAAATCATAAGCACCATTTTCTGGTTTTTCTAGCATCCCGATGGTATTGAGGAGGGTAGATTTTCCTGCGCCGCTTGGACCCATGATGGTGACAAATTCGCCCTCTTGGATATCGAGGGAGATATCGCGCAGAATGTAGGTTTTTCGTAAACCAGCGCGAAAATATTTTTCTAAATTTCGGAGTTGGATCATTGTAGTCGTTTTTCCTCTACACTTTCAATGGGCGTGCCAGATTTAATAACAACTTGTTTTTCAACTCTTTACGTATATAAACCAACTATTTTAACATTTATGATCCGTTCGATAGTGAACGGTGGGTGTTCGGAAATGAACAATTATTTATGTTCGGTGTGGATTTTTGAGAAATGGAGAGTGGTTTTTTGTTTTGATTTCAGATTAAGATGAAATTTTTAAACCTATCAAATCATGCATTTAGAAAATCATCTAAGATATCCATGGTTTTTTCTTTATCCGTATACCAAGCAGTATAAGGTAAAGTAAACGTTTGAATTCCAATTCGGCTCATCAATTTAATTCGATTCACTGGCCAGCTATCTTCAAAGTCTCCAGGATATCCTACTAGGTCGATACAGAAAGTCTTGTCTTGATGAACAACAACAATATCCACTTCAATTCCTGCGATTGAGTAGTTTGGGAAAACTTCCTGGATGTTCCATTCTTTTAGAACAGAAATTACTTCCGTCATAAATTCGTCCTCTTCGTTTTCTATTGGATGATCCACTGCTAGGTATTCTTTCGTTTCCTGTAAATACTGCGTCAATAAATAGTTGGCTGGCAGTTCTTGTGGAGAGACCGAGAAAAAAAGATGTTGGGCCAACCGAGCACGAGTAATACTGACGTTAAAAACATCCGGTCTATTTAAATACAAATAAGTAGAAGGATGGGTGTCTTTGTCTACGGCAAAAGATAAAAACATTAAGTCTCTTTCTTCTCCTTGAAATTGGTGAGGTGTTCCGATCAGCAACTGATGTCGTCGAATATTTTGAGCAGTAATCGCCTTACTAATCATACTTCGTAGAAGCGTCACTTGTGCCCGAAAAGGAGAAAGCACCCCAATAGATTGGCAGAGTTTTCTAGATAGAGGTGCTTCTTTTTTAATAATGGTTTTTATGTGATTCATTACCGCAGATGCTTCTTCAAAATTTTGTCCTTTTTCGTTTCTGGTGCCTGCTAGGTTGTATTGGAAAACTGTTTTTTCTTTTTTTGAAAGCGGATTTGCCGTCATCACTTTTAGTCTATTTTCATAAAAATGCTGATTGCTAAAAGCGATGATATCTGGCAT